>NZ_JBFUFP010000145.1:0-8579 GCF_056403375.1 Rhizobacter sp. P2_H2 | reverse complement strand
GGCGGGAACGGCACGACCAGGCGGATCGGCTGGCCGGGGAAGGTGGCCTGGGCCGGCGCGGGCCAGGCGGCCAGGGCTGGCAGGCCGGCGAGAAGGGTGCGGCGCAGCGGGTTCATCGGGGCGTGTCTCCGGGGGGTTGTTCGGGGTGAGAGGGTGCGATCACGCCGTCGGTGCGCAGCGCGAGGATCTGCGCGGCGTCGAGCCCGAGCGACTGCAGCAGCGCCTCGGTGTGCTCGCCGATCGCCGGCGGGTCGCTGCGCAGCGGTGGGCGCTGTCCGTCGAGCGTGATCGGCAACAGCGGCGTGCGGGTGCTGCGGCCATCGGGCAGCCTGACCGGCGCGAGGCCGCCGGTGGCCTGCAGGTGCGGGTCGTCGAACAGGTCGTGCGGCCGCGTGATCGGCGCCCACGGCAGGCCGCGGGCCTCGAAGCGCGCACCGATCTCGGCCGCGCGGTGGGCCGCCATGCGCTCGCGCAGCAGCGGCATCATCCAGTCGCGCGCGGTGACGCGCAGGTTGTTGGTCGCGAGGCGCGGGTCGTCCTTCAGGTCGGCGAAGCCGAACGCCTCGCACAGGCCCGCCCACTGGCCGTCGGACACCACCGCGAGGAAGATCTGCTCGCCGCCGGCCACCTCGAAGATGTCGTAGACGCCCCAGGCCGGGATGCGGCTGGGCATCGGCGCGGCCGGCCGGCCGGTGACCGCGAACTGCATCATGTGCTGCGCGACCAGCAGCACGTTGTTCTCGAACAGCGCGCTCTGCACTTCCTGGCCGCGGCCTGTCGTCGCGCGCTGCGCGAGCGCCGCCAGCGCGCCGATCGCGCCGAACAGGCCGCCCATGATGTCGTTGACGCTGCTGCCGGCGCGCAGCGGCTGGCCGGGCGGCCCGGTCATGTAGGCGAGGCCGCCCATCATCTGCACCACCTCGTCGAGCGCGGTGCGGTGCTCGTAGGGGCCGGGCAGGAAGCCCTTGTGCGAGACGTAGACCAGGCGGGGGTTCAGTGCCGCGAGGCTGGCGTGGCCGAGCCCGAGCGCCGCCATGCCGCCGGGCTTGAAGTTCTCGCAGAACACGTCGGCCGTCGCGACCAGCTTCAGCACCAGCTCGAGCCCGCGCGGCTGCCGCACGTCGATCGCGAGGCTCTTCTTGTTGCGGTTGAACATCGGGAAGAAGCCGGCGCCCGAGCCCTGCAGGCGCCGCGTGGCGTCGCCCGCGAGCGGTTCCACCTTGATGACCTCGGCCCCCAGGTCGGCCAGCACCATGCCGCAGCTCGGCCCCATCACCATGTGGGTGAACTCGATGACGCGGATGCCGGTCAGCGGCAAGTTGTTGCTGTTGCTCATGCGGCGACGAAGCCGAGCGGCAGCCCGGCCTGCGGCGTGTGGCCGTACAGCGGCTCGCCGGCGAGCGACTGCTGCAGCACCTCGCGCGAGCGCATCAGCCGGGGCAGGTCGACGCCGGTGCGCACGCCCATCGCCTCGAACATGAACACGAGGTCTTCGGTGACGACGTTGCCCGACGCGCCGGGTGCGTACGGGCAGCCACCCAGGCCGGCGAGCGAACTGTCGAAGACGCGCACGCCGGCCTCGAAGGCGGCCAGGCAGTTGGCGAGGCCGAGGCCGCGCGTGTTGTGCAGGTGGGCGGCCCCGGCGTGCTCGCCGATCTCGGCGCGCAGCCGCGTGAACAGCCGCTTCACCTGGGCCGGGTTGCCCATGCCGGTGGTGTCCGACAGGCCCGATTCGTCGGCGCCCGCGGCGATGGCCTGCGCGGCCAGGCGGATCACCGCGTCTTCGGACACCCGGCCTTCGATCGTGCAGCCGAACGCGGTCGAGATGCCGGCCTCGATGCGCACGCCGGGTGCCGTCTCGTCGCGCAACTCGGCGATCGAGCGCAGCGCCTCGATCATCTCCAGCGGCGTCTTGCGCACGTTCGCCAGCGAATGCGAGCTGCTCGCCGACACCGGCAGCGTCAGCTTGTRCACGCCGGCCGCGAGGGCGGCTTCGGCGCCGCGCAGGTTCGGCACCAGTGCCATCACGGTGAGGCCCGGCAGCGTCAGCGCGTGCGCGACGACCTCGGCCACGTCGGCCATCTGCGGCAGCAGGCGCGCCGGCACGAACGAGCCGACCTCGATCTCGCGCAGGCCGGCGGCATGCAGCGCATCGATCCAGCGCAGCTTGTCAGCGGTCGGCATCACGCGCTCGATGCTCTGCAGGCCATCGCGCGGGCCGACTTCGCTGATCAACACGGCGGGCAACACCGCGGGCGGGGGCAGGGGGCTTGCGCTCATGATGATGATTTCATAAGATAGAACGATATTCTTTCCTTTGAATTCAAGTATCGATGTCGTCCGGACGCAAGTCAATGGCGACAACGAGGAGCCCATGCCTCGCAAAGCTGCCCAGGCCTCGGTCGCCGACGAACATGCCGCACCCGGCGGTGCTGCCGCGGTCGACCGCGCGCTCAGCCTGCTGATGGCGTTCGACAGCGCGCAGCCGATGCTGTCGCTGGCCGAGCTGTCGCAGCGCACGCGGCTGCACAAGAGCACCGCGCTGCGGCTGCTCGCGTCGCTGGAGCACGCCGGGCTGGTGCAGCGGCTGGCCGACGGGCGCTATGCCGCCGGCGCGGCGTCGATCCGGCTGCAGGCGGCGCATGCCGCGGCGTTCTCGCTCGAGGCCGTCGTGATGCCGGTGCTGCGGCAACTGGCCGGCCTCACCCGCGAGAGCGCGGCCTTCCACGTGCGGCAGAACGACATGCGGCTGTGCCTGTACCGCGTCGATTCGCCGCAGCCGATCCGCGACCACATCCGTGCCGGCGACGTGCTGCCGCTGAAGCGCGGTGCGGGCGGGCGCGTCATCAGCGCCCACGCGCCGTCGGCATCGGGCGCGTTGCCGGGCGACGCGATCAGCAAGCGCATTCGCCGCGACGGCGTGATCGGCCTGGCCGACGACCGCAGCGAGGGCGTGGCCGGCATCTCGTCACCGGTGTTCGATGCCACCGGCGCGCTGGCCGGTGCGCTGACGCTGACGATGCCGACCCAGCGCTACACCGAGGCCCACGTGGCGCCGGTGCGCGCAGCGGCCGTCGCGCTGACGAAGCAGCTCGGCGGGCGATTCCCGGATTGATTGGTAGCGCCAAAGTCACGAATCATCGAATTCTCAGGCTCTTAATCTTCACCCAAGTCTCCAATAGAGTGCGGAGATTCGATTCCGAGGAGATTCCCCATGAGCAACCTTCCCCTGCCGCGCGGCATGCAGATCAACGCGCCCATCCTGCCGGGCTTCGAGACGGTGCTGACGCTGCCGGCGCTGGAGCTGGTCGCCAAGCTGCACCGGGCCTCCGAGCCGCGCCGGCAGCAGCTGCTGGCCGCGCGGGTCGAGCGCACGCAGCGGCTGGATGCCGGCGAGCGCCCCGATTTCCTGCCCGAGACGGCGCACATCCGCGCCGGCGACTGGAAGGTCGCGCCGATCCCGAAGGCGCTGCACTGCCGGCGCGTCGAGATCACCGGCCCGGTCGACGCGAAGATGGTGATCAACGCGTTCAACTCCGGCGCCGACAGCTACATGACGGACTTCGAGGACAGCAACTCGCCATCGTGGTCGAACCAGATCCAGGGGCAGATCAACCTGTCGCAGGCGATCCGCCGCACGCTGACGCTCGAATCCAAGGGCAAGACCTACCGGCTCAACGACCAGATCGCGACGCTGCAGGTGCGCCCGCGCGGCTGGCACCTCGACGAGAAGCACGTCACGGTGGATGGCCAGCGCGTGCACGGCGGCATCTTCGACTTCGCGCTGTTCATGTTCCACAACGCGAAGGAACAGCTGGCGCGCGGTGCCGGCCCGTACTTCTACCTGCCGAAGATGGAGAGCCACCTCGAGGCGCGCCTGTGGAACGACGTGTTCGTGATGACGCAGGCCGAGCTCGGGCTGCCGCAGGGCACGATCAAGGCGACGGTGCTGATCGAGACCATCCTCGCGGCCTTCGAGATGGACGAGATCCTGTACGAGCTGCGCGAGCACAGCGCCGGGCTGAATGCCGGCCGCTGGGACTACATCTTCAGCTGCATCAAGAAGTTCAAGGTCGACCGCAACTTCTGCCTGGCCGACCGCGCGAAGGTCACGATGACCGCGCCGTTCATGCGCGCCTACGCGCTGCTGCTGCTGCAGACTTGCCACAAGCGCGGCGCGCCTGCGATGGGCGGCATGAGCGCGCTGATTCCGATCAAGAACGACCCCGAGAAGAACGCGATCGCGATGGCCGGGATCATCGCCGACAAGAAGCGCGACGCGACCGACGGCTACGACGGCGGCTGGGTCGCGCACCCGGGGCTGGTGGAGCCGGCGATGAAGGAGTTCATGGCGGTGCTCGGCGACCGGCCGAACCAGTTCGACAAGCAGCGGCCCGACGTGAAGGTCAGTGCCGCTGACCTGCTGGACTTCCAGCCCGAGGCGCCGATCACCGAGCACGGGCTGCGCATGAACATCAACGTCGGCATCCACTACCTGGGTGCCTGGCTGGCCGGCAACGGCTGCGTGCCGATCCACAACCTGATGGAGGATGCGGCCACCGCCGAGATCAGCCGCTCGCAGGTGTGGCAGTGGATCCGCTCGCCGAAGGGCACGCTCGACGACGGCCGCAAGGTCACGGCCGAGCTGGTGCGCGCGCTGGTGCCGGAAGAGCTCGCGAAGATCAAGGCCGGCGGCTTCGAAGGCAAGTTCGACCGGGCGGCGGAGATCTTCACGCAGATGAGCACGCAGGAGGAGTTCGCCGAATTCCTGACGCTGCYGTTGTACGAGGAAATCTGATCACCCACCCCCGAGGCGCTGCGCGCCACCCCCTCAAGGGGGCAACCCGAGCGGACCGGCAGAGCCGGATCCGCCGGGTTCGCTGGATCGTGCGGATGCACGCGCCAGGGTCTGCGTGTTGGACGCACTGCAGGCCGCTGCTGCATGATCGAGCGATGGATTGTGCCGACACCTTGGCCGTGCTGCGGCTGCACAAGACGGAGCTGCAAGATCGCTTCGGCGTGACGCGGCTCGTGTTGTTCGGCTCGCTCGCCCGCCAGCAGTCGAACGCCGAGAGCGATGTCGATCTGCTGGTCAGATTCGATGGGCCGGCCACTTCGACCCGCTACTTCGGATTGCAGTTCTATCTGGAGGACCTGCTCGGTCGTCCCGTCGACCTGGTCAGCGACAAAGCGTTGAGATCTGAGTTGCGGCCGTTCGTCGAACGGGACGCCATCCTCGTCTGAGGTCGCCCTCCGGGAAAGTCCCTCCCCCCTCTCCGTGCCAACCCTCTTCTAAAAGACGAACGTTCGTTCGAGACTCCGCGTCGGCCGCATGTTTTGCAGGCAGTTCGCAGGATGTTCGGTCCCGCGTGCGCACCCGACTGGCATCGATGCCGGCGGGCGCACGACATACCCAGAACCTTCAGGAGACATCTCGATGAACTTGCCGATCTGCCGCGTGCCGCGGCTGCCCTTCCCATGGCGTTCCCGGTTTCGGTCCGCGTCGCTGCCGCGCGCGCTCGGCGCCATCGCGCTGGCCGCCGGCCTCGCGTTCGGTGCCGCGCCCGAGGCGCGCGCCGCCGACACCTACACGAAGACGCAGTACCCGATCGTGATGGTGCACGGCCTGCTCGGCTTCGATGCGATCGGGCCGGTCGACTACTTCTACGGCATCCCGTCGGCGCTGCGCGCCGGCGGTGCCACCGTCTACACGCCCAGCGTGTCGGCCGCCAACTCCAGCGAGGCGCGCGGCGAGCAGCTGCTGCGCGAACTGCGCGCGCTGAAGGCGGCCTACGGCCATCAGAAGTTCAACCTGATCGGCCACAGCCACGGCGGCCCGACCATCCGCTACGTCGCCGCCGTCGCCCCCGAGCTGATCGCCTCCGTCACCACGGTCGGCGCGCCGCACACCGGCAGCAAGACGGCCGATGCGATCCAGGGCATCACCTCGTGGACCGGCACCACCGGCGCCGCCGCCGCGATCGCGAATGCGCTGGCCGCGACGATCTCGTTCCTCTCCGGCTCGCCGAGCCTGCCGCAGGACTCGCTGGGTGCGCTGCAGTCGCTGAACACCGCCGGCGCCGCCGATTTCAACCGCCGCTTCCCGCAGGCCGCGCCCACCACGCCCTGCGGCCAGGGCGCGGCGGTCGTCAACGGCGTGCGCTACTGGTCGGTCGGCGGCACCAGCGTGCTGACCAACGTGTTCGACGTGAGCGACGGCCTGCTCGCCGCCACCAGCGTGTTCTTCGGCTTCGAGCAGAACGACGGGCTGGTCGGCCAGTGCTCCAGCCACTGGGGCATCGTGCTGAAGGACAACTACGCCTGGAACCACCTCGACGAGGTGAACCAGGCGTTCGGCATCCGCGGGCTGTTCGCGCAGGACCCGGTGGCCTTCTACCGCAGCCAGGCGAACCGCCTGAGGGCGGCCGGGCTGTGAGCCCGCCGGGCCGCCCCAAGGGCGAACGCCGCAGTGCGAAGCACGAAGGCTTTCTGCTTCACGACCGGCCGGCCTCGCTGTTCGCACTCTCGGTGGCCGGCGTCTGCCTGGTGATCGGCGTCGTCGCCTGGCGGCTCGCGCCGTCGTCGACGCACGCCGCCCGCCCGGCCGAACCCCGCTTCACCGAATGGCGCGACAACCCGTTCGCCGCCGGCGTGCCGACCGATGCCGCCGCCTACAACGAGGCCGCCGCGCGGGCCGCGGAAGCCGCGGCAGCGCACGTCGCCCGGCTGTGGGTCGACGGCTCGCTGCGCGGCACAGACCTCGATGGCGACTGGGGCACCTGGGCCGGCGACCGGCTGCAGCCCGGCCTGTCGCTGCGCCGCCGCTTCGACTACCTGCTGACCGGCACCGGCGAGGTCGAGCCGGCCGAGCTGCGCCACTGGATCGAGCAGCAGCTGACGCTCGAGCGCGGCATCGACGCCGCGCGCCAGGTGCTCGACGTCTGGGACCGCTACCTCGCGCTGCAGCAGCGTCGCTTCGAGACCGCCTGGAAGCCGGACGATCCGGCCAGCTGGGCCGGCGTGATGGCCGAGCGCTCGAAAGTGCGCCGCGACCTGCTCGGCGCGCCGTGGGCGCAGGCCTTCTATGCCGACGAGGAGCGCGACTTCGCGGCCCTGGCGGCCCGGCGCAGCGCAGCGCCCGCCGCGCCGGCGGCACCGTCGCCTTCGCTGCTGACGCCGGATGCCGCCACGCAGACGCCCGAGCTGCACGCCGCCCGCAGCGCGCAGTTCGGCGCGGAGGGCGCCGAGCGCCTGCGCGCCGAGGATGCAGCCTGGGCGCACTGGGAGCAGCGGATCGCCGACGCCCGCGCCGCGCTGCAGGCGATCGCGCAGCGCCCGGAGCTGTCGGCGCCGCAGCGCGAGCAGGCGCTGCAGGACGAGCTGGCCCGGCGTTTCAGCGGTACGGAACTGCAACGCGCCCACGCCATCCTGCGTTCCGTCGCACCGTGAGCCCGGGACGAGCGGGGCGCCTGTAGAGTACGGCAGCGCCGATCGGGCGCCCCCTCGACCACCGCGGTCCATCCGGCCGCCAGGAGCTTCACTTGCATCTTCTGCCTCATCGCCCCCGACGGGCTGCCTTGTGTGCTGCCCTCGCCACCGCGCTGCTCGCCGGCGCCGTCCACGCCCAGACCGAGGCGCCCCGTTCCGGCATCGACCGCAGCGGCATGGACAACGCCGTCCGCCCGCAGGACGACCTGTTCCGCCACATGAACGGCGCCTGGCTGCGCGACACGCCGATGCCGGCCGACAAGGCCTACATCGGCGCCTTCGAGCAGATCCAGGAAGGCACGCTCGCGAAGCTGCGCGGCCTGATCGAAGACGCGGCGAAGAACGGCGGCGATGCCGACGCGAAGAAGATCGGCGACCTGTACGCGAGCTTCATGGACGAAGCGGCGCTCGAGAAGCTCGGCGTCAAGCCGCTGGCCGGCGAACTCGCCGCGATCGACGCGGTGCGCACCCGCAAGCAGCTCAGCGTGCTGATGGCGCGCCACGGCCGGCTCGGCGTCGCCTCGGCGGTGAACGCCGAGATCGACCAGGACGCGAAGGAATCGACCCGCTACGTCACCTACCTGAGCCAGGGCGGCCTGGGCCTGCCCGACCGCGACTACTACCTGAAGGAAGACGACGCCCGCTTCAAGGAGGCGCGCGCCAAGTACGTCGAGCTGATCACCAGGCTGCTCACGCTGGCCGGCGAGTCCCACGCCGAGGCCAGCGCCCGCGCGGTGCTCGCGCTCGAGACCGAGCTGGCCCGCGTGCAGTGGACGCGCGTCGAGAACCGCGATGCCGTCAAGAGCTACAACCCGGTGCAGCAGAAAGACCTGCCGAAGCTCGCGCCGGCCCTCGACTGGAAGGCCTGGCTCGCCGATGCCGGCATCGCCGGCAAGACGCCCGACGTGATCGTGCGCCAGCCGAGCTACTTCAAGGGCATGAGCGCGCTGCTGCAGTCGCAGCCGCTGGCCACCTGGAAGGCCTATGCGAAGACGCGGCTGCTGATCTCGTTCGCGCCGTACCTCAGCAAGGAGTTCGTCGACGCCCAGTTCGCGTTCACCGGCACGGTGCTGAGCGGTACCACCGAGAAC
>NZ_JBFUFP010000144.1:0-8632 GCF_056403375.1 Rhizobacter sp. P2_H2 | reverse complement strand
GACAGGAACACGAGGTTGCCGGTGCGCACGAAGGGCACGTAGGCGGCAGCGGGGGCGGACACCGACGGCAGTTCGATGCCGAGGGCTTTCAGGCGGTCGTAGACGGACATGGTGGGGCAGGGCAGGTGGAGGAAGCGGGGGATCCTACACCTGGGGCTTTGGCTGAATGCGATGCGGGGTGACTCCTCCCCGGCGCGGGCGCCTCAGCGCCCCAGCAGCCCCGCCGCCGTCAGGATCAGCTCGGCCATGTCGAACGGCTTGGCCAGGTGGGCCTGGTAGCCGGCGAGCAGCGATTTCTTGCGGTCCTCGGCGCGCGCGAAGGCGGTCAGCGCCACCGCCGGGATGCGCTCGTCGCGGCTCTCGTCGGCGCGCAGCGCCCGCATGAACTGGTAGCCGTCCATCTCGGGCATGCCGATGTCGCTGACGATCAGGTCCGGCCGGGCCGGCAGCACGGCCGCGAGCGCCTCCTGTGCCGACGCGAACGCGGTCACCTGGGCGCCCTGGTTCTCGAACATGCGCCGCAGCAACTCGCGCGCATCGGGTTCGTCGTCGACGATGAAGACGTGCACGCCGCCGAGCCGGGGCAGCGGCGGCAGGTCCACGGCCCCGGCCCCGTCCGGCGACCCGGACTGCGCCGCCTCGGCCTGCTGCGGCTCCTGCGAGACCGGCAGCTCGACCACGAAGGTCGCTCCGTGGCCTTCGCCCGCGCTGCTCACCCTGATCGAGCCGCCGTGCAGCTCCACCAGCTGCCTGCAGATCGCGAGCCCCAGGCCCAGGCCGCCGAACGCCCGCGTCGTCGAGCTGTCCTGCTGCGAGAAGCGGTCGAACACGTGCGGCAGGTAGCTCGCCGGAATGCCGATGCCGCTGTCGCTGATGCTCAGCTCGAGGCGCGGGCCGATGCGCTGCAGCGTCACCTGCACCTGCCCGCCCTTCGGCGTGAACTTGATGGCATTGGTGAGCAGGTTCCACACCACCTGCTGCAGGCGGCCGCTGTCGCCCTGCACGGTCGATGCGCCCGGGTCCAGGCGGCTCGTCAGGCGCAGGCCCTTGGCCTCGGCCGACGGCAGCGCCGAATCGACGGCCGCCTGCACCACCTCCAGCAGCGTGATCGGCTGCACATCGAGCCGGACCTTGCCGGCCATGATCCGGCTCAGGTCGAGCAGGTCGTCGATCAGCTTGACCTGGGCCCGGGCATTGCGATCGATCACGTCGATGGCGCGCTCCAGGTCCACCGGCTTGTCGGCCTGACCGGCGCGGCGCAGCACCTGCGTCCAGCCGAGGATGGCGCTGAGCGGCGTGCGCAGCTCGTGCGACAGCGTCGCGAGGAACTCGTCCTTCATGCGCGTCGCGCGCTGCGCCTCCATGCGGGCGCTGYGCTCGGCCTGCAGCAGTTCGTCGCGCTGGCGGCTGGCGAGCTCGGCGGCCTCGGCCTGCCGGCGCTCGGTGAGGTCGCGGGTCAGCTTGGCGAAGCCGAGCAGCCGGCCGTCTTCATGGCGCAGCGCGGTGATCGTGACGTTGGCCCACAGCATCGAGCCGTCCTTGCGCACCCGCCATCCTTCGTCGACGAAGCTGCCCTTCTCGGCAGCCACCTGCAGTTCGTGGTCGGGCCAGCCGCTCTCCCGCGCCTCGCGCGGGTAGAAGATCGAGAAGTGCCGGCCGATGATGTCGGCGGCGGTGTAGCCCTTGATGCGCTCGGCACCGACGTTCCAGGTCGCGATCCGGCCGTTGGGGTCGAGCATGAAGATCGCGTAGTCGGACACGCCTTCGACCAGCAGCCGGAACCGCTCTTCGCTGCGGCGCAGCGCTTCTTCATGATGGCGCCGCTGCGTCAGGTCGCGCGTGACCTTGGCGAAGCCGAGCAGCTGTCCGTCGGGGGCGCGCATCGCGGTGATCACGACGTTGGCCCAGAACTGCGAGCCGTCCTGGCAAACGCGCCAGCCTTCGTCCTCGAAGGTCCCGGTCGCCTGGGCCACCTCGAGCTCGTGCGCGGGCAGGCCGCGCGCCAGCGCCTCGGGCGGGTAGAAGCGCGAGAAGTGCTGGCCGATGATCTCGTGCGCGCGGTAGCCCTTGAAGCGCTCGGCACCGGCATTCCAGGTGACCACCCGGCCCTCGGGGTCGAGCATGAAGATGGCGTAGTCCCGCACGCTCTCGACAAGCAGGCGAAAGCGTTCTTCGTTGTGCTGCAAGGGCTCCGCAGGGTGATCGGCGGTCATGAGGCTGCACCCTAGCACAGCATGCCGCGGCCCGGCCCCGGGGGGGCGCTGCGGACGCTAGGCCTGGGTCGCGAGCCGCCGGACGATCGCGCCGTTGTCGTCGCAGATGCGCCGGAATGCCGTGCTGATGCGCGGGTCGTCGGCCGCCGCTTGCCAGAGCACCATCGCCGCCTGGGCGGCCTGTTGCCAGGCCTCGCGCTCCGACGGCAGCGGGCGCGGGGGTGCGAAGTTCTTCTCGGGCAGCTCCACGCCGCGCACCGGCGCGTACAGCATCGGCAGCACGTCGTAGGTCGGCGAGAGCTTCAGCCCGGGCACGAACGAGAGATTGCCTTCGTGCATGTCGGTATTGGCCGTGAGCCGGCCGAAATGCCAGAGCCGCGCGATCTGGTCGTGCGTTGGCGCATCGATGAAGCCGAGCGCTAGCAACTGCGACGCTGCCTCCGTCCACGGGCGGCCGGCCAGGCCGAACATCGCACCGCTCAGCGCCGACCAGGAGCACAGCGGCGAGCGCCCGAGCAGGCCATGCCGGTCGAAGCGCACGACCTCGAGGCAGGTCCGGTTGCCGGCGCGGTGGATCGTCGAGCGCGCGGCGGCCAACCCGAGGTGCGAGGGGATCACGGTCGACGCCAGGTGCTCGCACACCAGCAGGTCCGACCAGCGTTGCGTGATCGCGGAATCGTCGGAGCCTGAGAACTTGACGATGACGTGCGCCGGCACGCCGTCCAGCAGTCGCACGGCGGTGAACTTCGGGAACTCGCCGCCGGCCGACGAGCCGGCGTCGCCCGCCGTCATCGCGCGCTGCGCGAGTTGCGCATAGGCGGGCTCCACCTGCTCGTCCGCGATCAGAGCGGGTTCATGATCCTGCCTCGATTGCCAGAGCCGGAAGGCCGCTTCGCCCAGGATGAAGTTGCCGCTCTGGTCCGCGCCCAGCAGCGACAAGGCGTGCAGCGCATCGTCATCGGACCAGCGCGCCGGGTCTTCGCCGACCGCGAGCAGCGGCGCATGCTGGCGCGCGAACTGCCGGCCGAGGAAGCCCTGCGGCCGCAGGTCCTGCAGCGGGTAGGGGATGCCGTCGAACCAGCCGTCCTGCATGTCGGCATCCATCGGCCATTCGAACGGCTCGAGGAAGTCCACCGCGCAACCGTCGGGGTAGGTGAGGTGCAGGTGGGCGACTTCGGCCGCGTCGCCATGCGCGTCGATGCGGTACAGCGGCAAGGGCGCCGTGTCACCCCGCAGTGCCCGGCGTGCGGCATAGGCGGTGCGGCGTGCGCTGCCGCGGGCGATGACGGCCGGCCCGGCGGCGCGCACGGCGCGCATCAGCGTCGGCCGGCTCACCTGCAGCAGCTCCAGCAGGCGGCCGGCCGGCATCCGCTGCCAGGTGCGCAGCGTGGRGACGAGGCGGTCGGCGATCGTCATGAAACGATACTTTTCAGGTGGAAATTCGATTTCCTAGAGGCAGGTGTGCGTGAATCGTCGTCTTCAATGAAACGATTCATGTAACGATTATATCGACCCCGGCGGGGCCGTGTCAGCGCCGCTCCGACAGCTGCCTGATCGTCACCCGGCAGCGGATCCCGACCGCGCCGGCTTCCTTCCACTCGACCTCGCCGCCCAGCTGCTTCACCCGCTTGCGCACGCCGCCCAGCCCGAGCCCGTGGGCCCAGGCCTGCGGGCTGTGGCCGATGCCGTTGTCGGTGATCGTCAGCTCCAGCCGGTCCTGCAGCAGGTGGAACTCGATGTCGACGCGGCGCGCCTTCGCATGCGCGATCGCGTTGCTCACCAGCTCGCGCATCACGCGCGTCAGCGCCGACCACTGCACGACGGTCAGCGAGATGTCGCGGTCGAAGGTGAGGTTCCAGCCGAGTTCGATGTGCGCCGCGGTGAGCCGCTGCGTCAGGTCGGCCTTCCATTCGGCGGCGGCGTGCGACAGCGGGTGGTTCGGCGCGGCGAGCCCGCGCGTCAGCGTCTTCAGGTCCTGCAGCGTGTGCCGCACGTACTCTTCCATCTCGGGCGACTGCGCCTTGTACATCAGCGTCAGCAGCCGCGCGCCGATGTCGTCGTGCAGGTCCTGCGCCAGGCGCAGCCGCTCTTCGCTGCGGCCTTGCTCCACCGCCTTGTCGAACGCGATCGCGCGGCGCAGCTGCTCGAGGATGCGTTCGGCCAGCCGCGCGTCTTCCGACGTGAAGAGCCTGCGCCCGCGGTGCGCGAAGCGCAGCACCACCGAGCCGGGCAGCCCGTCGCCGACGCCGGGCAGCTGCGGCACCGGCACCACCAGCGTCGAGCCGTCGCCGGCCACGCGGGCGCTGCGGGTCGTCTTCTCGACCACCACCGCCTCCATCGGGTCGAACAGCTCGCGCAGCAGCTGCATCAACATGCCGGAGGCGCGCTCGGGGTGCGTCTCCACCTCGCGCGCCATGCGGTAGAGCTTCTCGAACATCCGCTCGGTCGTCAGCACGCTGCTGCCGAGCAGCTGGTTCAGGATCCACTGCCGCGCTCCGGCATAGATGCCGAGCGACAGGAACAGCGCCAGCGTCACCGAGGCGAACTGGCCGAGCGAGAACACCGCGACGAACAGCAGGTCGAGCGAGGTCGCGATCGTGCTGACCGCCGCCAGCAGCGAGAACTCGCGCATCACCTGCTGCGATTTCGACAGGAACGGCACCAGCAGCAGCAGCGACGCGAAGAACACGTACCAGATCGCCGGGCCGATGTTGACCATCTGCTGCTGCACCGCCGGCAGCCGGTGGCCGGCGGCGATGGCGATGGTCAGCAGCACCCAGGTGCTGATCGCCATCACGCCGAAGCGGCGCATCACGACCGCGAACGGGTGCGGCTCGCGCCGGTACCACCAGCTCAGCAGCGCGAGCGCTGCCAGCCCCAGCAGCGTGACGCCGCCCTGCGCCCACCACCACGCGCCGCGCAGCGATCCGCCGGCGCACAGCGCCGCCAGCAGCAGCGCGCTGCCCCAGCCGAGCCACGCGATGCGCCGCCCGCCGAGCGGCTGCTGATGCGCCGGGTAGGCGGCGTGCACCAGTGCCGCGGCGGTGAGCAGGTCGAACGCCAGGCGCAGCGGCATGTCCCAGCGCAGGAAGCCGAGCGGCAGGCCGAGCTGCAGCGTCGACTCGACGGCCATGCAGGCGAGGCTGCCGGCCTGGCACAGCGAGGCCACGGCATACAGCAGGTTGCGCATCGACGGCTTGGCCAGCAGCACCACCATCGCGACCAGGTACAGCGTCAGGCTCAGCGCCGACAACACCCAGAACATCGAGCCCAGCCGCAGCAGCCCGCGCGGCTGCAGCGCGAGCTCCACCTGCCGTCCGCCGATGAAGAAGACCCGTACGCTGCTGCCGCCCATCACCGCGGCAACCTGCTGGTGCTGGTCGAACTGGCGTTCGCGCTGCGTGTCGCTCATGATCCAGCGCGGCGAGCGCTGCAACGCCAGGCCGTCGACGATCGCGACCTGGCCGTTGTCGTTCAGCAGGCCGACGAGTGCGCGGCCTTCGAGCGGCTTCAGCGCGGCGTCGTCGGTGTGCACGAGCTCGATCTCGCCTTGCGCGCCGACGCGCCAGTCGGCCGGCAGGTGCGGCTGCGCGGCCAGCCAGCGGGCCGTCATCGCGAGGGCCACGCAGCCGAGCAGCGCGGCCACCACCAGCAGGCGCAGCCGCCAGCCCATCCAGCGCGACAGGCGCTGGTCGTCGCCGAGCGCGGGGTCGATCAGCCCGGAATCGAGTGCGGAGTCGGGGTGCAGGCTCGCCGGCCGCGTCGCGGGGTTGTCCATGCGCGGTGGTCAGCCCTGGCGGGCTGCGGTTCTAGACCAGGCCCTGCTTGCTGGCCAGCACGGCCGCTTCGGCGCGGCTGGACACGTTGAGCTTCTTGTAGATCGACTTGATGTGGTCGTTGACCGTGAACCACTTGATGCCCATCAGGTTCGCGATCTCCTTGATCGTGAAGCCCTTGCTGAGGTAGGTCAGCACCTCGCTCTCGCGCGGGGTCAGGCGTTCATGGTCGAGCGGCGCGCCGCGGCCGAGCGGCATCGGGCGGCTGCTCTGGAAGCCCGACGGCGCCGGTTCCGACAACCCGCCCATGCCGCCGGGCCCCTGGCGGAAATGGCCCAGCAGCCGGCGCGCGATGGCCGGCGACAGCGGCGGCTGGCCGCGCACGATCTTCTGCAGCTCCTCGACCAGCACCTCGAAGCGGTCTTCCTTCAGCAGGTAGCCGTCGGCACCGCATTGCAGCGCGGGGAACAGGTGGTCGTCGTCGGAGTACAGCGTGGTGACGATCTTGGTGGCCGGGTAGCGGGCCAGCTCGGCCAGCAGCTCCATGCCGTTGCCGTCGGGCAGCTCCAGGTCGACCAGGATCAGCTTGAACGGGTCGGTGGCGGCCTCGACCTTCTGCCGGTCGGGCAGGCCGATGTGGCGGCGCGCGCTCTCGAGGTCGCCGGCTTCGGTGATGGCGATCGTGTCGCTGAAGCTTTCGCGCACCACGCGGCACAGGAAGCTGCGGGCGACCGGGTTGTCTTCAACGATCAGGACCTTGATTGCCATGCCATGTGCCGGGAGCRTGCGCGACCTGCGATCGTAGCGCACTCCCCCTGCAACAAGCTGTGTCCAGCGGTGTTCTGCGCGGCTCGATCCCCCCTCGGGTGAAGGGGATCGGTCGACGTACCTGTCGGCCGAGGGGCGGTCAGTTCACCAGCACGATCTTGCCCTGCACCTGCCGGCTGCCCATGCGGGTGAACGCATCCGACAGCGCGCTCATCGGCAGCGTGCGATCGATCGCCGGCTTGATCCTGCCCTGCGCATACCAGCCGGCCAGCTCGGCCAGCGCGCGGGCATTGTTCTTCGGCTCGCGGCGCGCGAACTCGCCCCAGAACACGCCGACGATGGACGCACCCTTCAGCAGCGCCAGGTTCAGCGGCAGCGCCGGGATGCCGCCCTGCGCGAAGCCGATCACCAGGTAGCGGCCGCGCCAGGCGATCGAGCGGAACACCGGTTCGGCCAGGTCGCCGCCGACCGGGTCGTAGACCACGTCGGGCCCCTTGCCTTGCGTCAGCGCCTTCAGCTCCTCGCGCAGCTGGCCACGGCTGTAGTTGATGGTCTCGTCGGCGCCGAGCTGCTTGCAGAAGGCGCACTTCTCGTCGCTGGACGCGGCGGCGATCACGCGTGCGCCCGCCGCCTTCGCGATCTGGATCGCCGYGCTGCCGACGCCGCCGGCCGCGCCGAGCACCAGCACGGTCTCGCCCGGCTGCAGCGCCGCGCGGTCCATCAGCGCATGGTGCGTGGTGCCGTAGGTGCACAGGAAGGCGGCCGCGTCCTCGAACGCGAAGCCCGGTGGCAGCGGCATCAGCAGCGCGGCGTTCACGCAGGCATGCGTCGCGAAACCACCGGTGCCGGCGAACGCGGCGACCGCATCGCCGACCTTGAGGTGCTTGACGCCTTCGCCGACCGCATCGACCACGCCGGCGTATTCGGCACCGGGCACGAAGGGCAGCGGCGGCTTGATCTGGTACTTGTTCTGGACGATCAGCAGGTCCGGGAAGTTCAGGCTCGCGGCGCGGATCGCGACGCGCACCTCGCCGGCCGCGGGCTGCGGCGTGGGCAGTTCCTTCCAGGTCAGCGCTTCGGGGCCGATGGGGTTCTCGCACAGCCAGGCTTGCATGGGGTCGTCTCCTTGAATGTGGCGCCGGATGATAGGCAGGCCGCTCGCCGGCGTGCGTCGCGCAGGTGACGGCTTCCCACATCCCTACAATCGCCCGATGCGCATTCKGATCGCCAACGACGACGGCTACCTCGCCCCCGGCCTTGCGGCCCTGGTGAAAGCCTGCGAAGGGCTCGGCGAGATCGACGTGGTGGCACCGGAGCAGAACGCGAGCGGCACCTCGAACTCGCTGACGCTGCACCGGCCGCTGTCGGCCTTCACCGCCGCCAACGGCTTCCGCTACATCAACGGCACGCCGTCCGACTGCGTCCACGTCGCGCTGACCGGGCTGCTGCCGCGCCGGCCCGACCTGGTGCTCTCGGGCATCAACAACGGCGCCAACATGGGCGACGACACGCTCTATTCCGGCACGGTGGCAGCCGCGATGGAAGGCTTCCTGTTCGGCATCCCGGCGATCGCGTTCTCGCAGGTCGAGAAAGGCTGGGCGCAGGTCGATGCCGCCGCGCGGCTCGCGCGCTCGCTGGTCGAGCAGGTGCTCGCGAACCCGCCGGCGCCGGGCGCGTGGCTGCTCAACGTCAACATCCCGAACCGGCCCGATGCGATCGAGCTGCCGCGCCGCATCACGCGGCTGGGCCGCCGGCATGCGAGCGAGCCGGTGATCTGCCAGCAGAACCCGCGCGGCGAGCCGATCTACTGGATCGGGCCGGCCGGCGATGCGCGCGAGGCCGGCGAGGGCACCGATTTCCACGCCACCGCGAACG
>NZ_JBFUFP010000143.1:0-8654 GCF_056403375.1 Rhizobacter sp. P2_H2 | reverse complement strand
GTACTACCGCGAGCACCTGCTGGCGAAGTAGCAGCCGCTGTCAGGCTGCGTACCCGGCGCGCCAGGCCTGGATCAGCGCGCGGGCCTCGTCGCCGGGGCGCGGCGACAGCTTGCGGTACTCGCTGCAGTCGGGCTTGCGCGCCAGCAGCTTCATCTCGACCAGCTCGCGGCGCAGCGTGGCATGGTCGCCGAACGCGTTCCAGGCCTTCAGCACCTCGTTGACCTCGCGCTCGGTGTAGACGCGGCGCAGCTCGAAGTGCGTCCACAGCACCCAGATCGCCAGGCGCTGCACCGCGAAGCGCGTCGGCCAGCGCGCGAGCCGGCCCTGCGCGTCGAACTGGCCGAGCGCCTTGCGCGCGAGCGGCGTCAGCATCAGCGGTGCCTGCGCGGGCTGGGGAGGGCGTGCCGGCTTGAGTTGCGCGGCACGCAGCGCCTGCAGGTTGCGGTGGCCGGCGGCGCGCGCCAGCATGTTCATCAGCGACTGGTGGCCGGGCGGCTCCGTCGCGTCGGCGAGTTGTTGCGCCAGTGACTTCGCGAAGGTGGACAGGTCGGCCGTGTGCAACGGCAACAGGACGCGTGTCATGAAGGGTCTCCCTCTCGCGTGCGCTGCGACCCTTGCGGGCGCCGGGGATCGTCGTTGCCGGCCGGGCGCACGCAGGGCGTGACCAGAATGGGCCGAAGGCGTTTGGCAGGTTCAGATCGCTGGCGGGCGCCAGCGCGACGAGACCTGGGTGAACTGCCGACCGGCGCGAAGTGTAGCCCGACGGATTCGAAGGGCATTCGGGCTTGCGGGAAAACCCGCGGCCCCCTATACTCCGCGCTTCGCCTCGGCACCGTCACTTGACTGTACGAGGCGTTTCGTTCATCCCCTCTGACCTCATCGAGTCTTCCCATGGCCGCTTTCACGGCCGTGCGGCCTGTTCGAACTCCGCGGCGAACCCCGGGACCCCTTTCAGGGATTTCCAGGGCTCTGCGGGAATGGTTGGCGGCGATGCCGTCGCTTTGACTGTTCCCATGTTCCCCGGCACCGGCGCGAGCGTTCTCGCCGATCTGGGTTCGGACCTTCTCCCCAGCGACTGATCCGCGTGCACCCGATGCGCGCTGGTGTCGTGCTGTGCCCTTTGCGGGCCGGCGGCACCGTGTTTGAGAAAGAAGACGATGAGTTTCGATACCCTTGGCCTGAACCCGGCCCTGCTGCAAGCCCTGAAGGATTCCGGCTACGAGACGCCGACCGACGTGCAGGCCCGCGCCATCCCCCCGGCCATCGAAGGCAAGGACCTGATGGTCGCCTCGAGCACCGGCAGCGGCAAGACCGCCTCGTTCGTGCTGCCCGGCCTGCAGCGCATCCTCGCCGCCCGCGGCGACAACACCAAGCGCCGCGAGAAGGGCATGGTCTACGGCCCGCGCATCCTCGTGCTGGCACCCACCCGTGAACTGGCGATGCAGGTCGACAAGGCCGCCGTGACCTACGGCAAGCACGTGCAAGGCCTGCGCGTGACCACCGTCGTCGGCGGCGTGCCCTATGGCGCCCAGCTGAAGGCGCTGCGTGGCCCGCTCGACATCCTGATCGCGACCCCCGGCCGCCTGCTCGACCACCTGCAAAGCGGCAAGGCCATCCTCGAGAACGTCGAGATGCTGGTGCTCGACGAAGCCGACCGCATGCTCGACATGGGCTTCATCGACGACATCCGCACCATCGCCGACCAGCTGCCGCAAGACCGCCAGACCGTGATGTACAGCGCGACCTTCGCCGGCCACGTGGGCCGCCTCGCGCAGGACCTGCTGCGCGATCCGCAGCGCATCGAGGTCACCTCGCACACCGACACGCACGAGAACATCGAGCAGCGCCTGCACTGGGCCGACAACGGCGCGMACAAGAATGCGCTGCTGGACCACATCCTGACCGAGCGCGACATGGAGCAGGCGGTGGTGTTCACCAGCACGCAGCGCGATGCCGACTGGCTCGCCGATCGCCTGGCCGACATGGGCCATGCGGTCGCATCGCTGCACGGCGGCATGCCGCAAGGCCGCCGCACCCGCGTGCTGCAGGGCCTGCGCAACAAGCAGCTGCGCGTGCTGGTCGCAACAGACGTCGCCGCGCGCGGCATCGACGTGCCGACCATCAGCCACGTGATCAACTACGGCCTGCCGATGAAGGCCGAAGACTACGTGCACCGCATCGGCCGCACCGGCCGCGCCGGCCGCAACGGCCTCGCGGTGACGCTGGCCGAGCGCATGGACACCGGCATGATCCGCCGCATCCAGGCCTTCACGACGCAGAACATCCCGGTCGCGACGATCGTCGGCCTGGAGCCGAAGTCGCCGGAACCGCGCATGTTCGCTGCCCGCCCCGAAGGCAAGTTCGGCGGCAAGCCGTTCGGCCAGGGCCGTGGCGGCCACGGTGGCCACCAGGGCGGCAAGAGCTTCGGCCGGCCGGCCCCGCGTGGCGAAGGTTTTGCGCCGCGCAATGAAGGCTTCGCACCGCGCAACGAAGGCTTTGCGACCCGCGGCCCGGACGGCTTCGCGCCGCGCGGTTCGTTCGATCGCCCGGCCCCGGAGCAGCGCCGTGACAACCCGTTCGCGAACCGTCCGCCGCACGAGGGCGCGCCGCGCCATGCGTTCGACCGCGCGCCGGCCGACCGCGGCAACAACGCCGGCTTCGCGCCGCGCAAGCCGAGCGGCCCCGGCGGCAACAAGGGGAGCTTCGGCAAGCCGCAGCGCCCGCGCCAGGGTGGTTTCAGCCGCTGATCCCGGTTGACACTCACGAAGGGCCCGCTTTGCGGGCCTTTTTTTTGGGTCGGATGGGTGGGCACCGGACCCGCTTCACTTGCGATACCGCGAAGCCCTCAACGAGGCGATCGGCCTGGTCGTGCGCGATCGCAGGACGCTGGCCGATGCGATCGAGGCGCTGCACCTCGGAGACGACAACGCACCGGGCTTCGCGCCTCTGTTGCGCGACGAACTGCGCAAGCTCGAAGCCTTCAACTGCGCGCGCTACCGCGTGACGATGGGCGCCACCGAAGCCTGGATCGCCGCCAGTCGTCCGGCTTGAAGACGGCCCGGGTCAATCCGCGTCCGGTGGCGGATACGGCACCCGCTCATGCGCCCCCATCTCCACCGCCAGCGCCGCCCCCAGCAGGAAGATCTGGCAGGACCAGTAGATCCACACCAGCAGCGCCGCGAACGATCCGGCGGCGCCCAGCGTCGAGCGCAGCGCCGTGCCGGCGATGTACGCATTGATCCCGTAGCGCCCCGCCAGGAACAGCACCGCCGCGACCGCCGCGCCGATGAACGCATGCCGCACACGCAGGTGCGCATCGGGCAGCCACACCATCAGCAACGAGAACAGCGTGGTCATCACGAGCCACGACCACAGCAGCTCGACCGACTGCAGCAGCGGCCCGAGCGCCGGACCGAGCGCATCGGTCTGGTCGACCACCCAGCGGATCGCCAGCAGCGCGACGGCCTGCAGCACCATCGCGACCGCCAGCAGGAAGCCGCAGCCGAGCAGCACGCCCATCGACAGCAGGCGCACCTGCACCAGCCGCCACAGCGAGCCGCGCTCCGGCGGTGCGCCCAGCATCTCCTGCAGCGAGGCGCGCAACTCGACGAACACGCCGACCGCGCCGACCAGCATCGTCACCACCGCGATCACCGGCGCCGCCACCGCGAACCCGCCGGCCCGTTCGCGCGACAGCAGCGTCGTCGCGGTGTGCGGCGCGCTGGCCAGCAGGTCCGCGAGCGTGCGGGCCTCGCCCGGGCCGAGCAGGCGGCCGACCGCATCCACCATCGTCGCGTTCGCGCTCTGGTCGCCGAGCAGCCACACCAGCAGGCTCGTCACGACGACGAGCAGCGGTGCCATCGAGAACGCCGCGTAGAACGCCACCGCGGCCCCCTGGCGCGCGCCATGGCATTCGATGAAGCGGTTGATGGTGCGAACGCCCACCGAGACCACGTGCCCCGCCGTGCTCGCGACCATCCGGTGCCAGAGGCGGACAGCGAGCCCCGGGGTGTCGGCGACCTCGCCCTGCGCCACGCTCACCCTTCCATCAATCGCGCGAGCCGCGTGGCCGAGCGGGAATGTTCCGCGACGACCTTCATCACGACGATCAGCCCCGGCCCGAGGAACAGCCCCCACACGCCCCACAGCGCGCCCCAGAACACCAAGCCGATGAACACCGCGGCGGCGTTCATCCGCGCGGCGCGGCTCTGCAGCCAGGCCGCGACCGCGGTGCCGATCAGCGTCGACACCACGACCAGGTAGACCGCGGTGCCGATCGCCGCGCCGGCGGTGCCGTGCGCGAGGAAGGCTTCCGCTGCGCCGAACGCCGTCAGGATGCCCATGCCGACATACGGCACGACATGCAGCACCGCGGCGGTCACGCCCCACATCGCCGCATCGGGGATCTCGCCCCAGGCGAACGCGGCCCACACCGCGCAGCCGATCAGCACGTTGGTGACCAGCAGCACGCCGACATAGATGCGGATCTGCCGCGAGCATTCATGCAGGGCCCGGCAGGCCCGCGTGCGCGATTGCGAGCGCCCGCCCCACAGGTCGATGAAGCGACCCGCGAGCGGGCTGCCGCCGCTCAGCACGAAGAACGCGACGAACACGATGATCGTCAGGTCGCCGGCGAACTTCATCAGGATGGTCGAGCCGTTCAGCGCGGTGTCGCGCATCCACAGCGTGACGGTCTCGGTCAGCGTGTGCGCCGGCGCGGCGGGGATCAGCTTCTGGCGCGTCGGCTTCGGCGGCGGCGCGCCGTTGGCGACGCTCTGGGCGGCGCGGTCGAGTTCCTGCAGCGCATCGCGCGAGCGCTTGAGCACGGAGTCGTCATCGGCCTCGGTGGGCGTGATGCGCTCGGCCACCATGCGGATGATCTCGGGGCTGCGGTCCACCATGCGCAGCAGCTTGCCGCCGAAGGCCATCGACGCGAGGGCCGCCAGCGCGAGGAACAGCACCAGCGACAGCAGCACCGCGAGCATCTGGCTGCGCAGCAGGTGGCGCAGGCCGGCCACCACCGGCGCGACCAGCATCGCGAGCATCAGGCCGGCGACCACCGGCACCAGGAAGCGCTGGCCCCACCACAGCGCACCGATCACCGCGACCGTCGCGATCACCGTCGCCGAGGCCGCCGAGCGCGGAAGCGGCCCGGGATATCCGTCGTCGAGCGGCGACGCGGGCTCGTCGACCTGCGATGCGATGCTGGCGCGCCCGGCCTCGACGGGCGGTTTCGCGGCGGGCGTCAGGGTGCCGGAGAGGGACATCGTGTGCGAAGACGGCGCACCGAGCGCCCTGTCCTCAACGCCGCAAGGCGCACGACCCCGCGGGGTGGTGCGCCTTCACACGGACGAGCCGTGAGGGTCGTGAGGTTTACGGGCGGATCAGGATGTCGTTCTTGACCGACTTCACGCCGTTGACGTTGCGGGCGATCGATTCGGCGGTGCTCTTCTCGTTCGCGCTCTTCGCGAAGCCCGACAGCTGCACCGTGCCGTTCAGCGTCTCGACGCTGATCGACGAGGCATCGACGTCCTTGTTGCCGACGTACTTCGCCTTCACCGCGGTGGTGATGGCGGCATCGTCGACGTAGCTGCCGACCGTCGATTGATCACGCGTCACGGCGCAGCCGGTGGCGGACAGCAGGGCGACGGCGGATACGACGGCAGCGAGGGTGTTGCGGACAAGCATGTGGTTCTCCTTCAGTGTGGAAGCGTTGTGATCCAGGTGGTCATCGGGAAGATGGACATCGAGCCCCCACCCGTGCGGGCCCGTGTCGTGGCATGGGGGTCAATAGAACATGAACATCACTTGCTGCTGATCGCTTTCGCGCCCAGCAATCCGATCAGGACCACGGCCACGAACAGCACCAGGAACAGCACGAAGAGAAACTTCGCGATGCCCGCCGCACCGGCGGCGATGCCGGTGAATCCGAACACGCCCGCGACGAGCGCGATGGCTGCAAAGATGATGGCCCACTTCAGCATGTCGTTCTCCTTGGTGCGGTGCGGATTCGCGGTGTCGAGTCGATGAGGCAACTCTATGGGCCGCCCCGCAGCCGATCCATCGGACGCTGGCGTGAGCGCATGTAGGACGGAATGCTTTGCCGATCCGATGCCTTGAAGGCATGCGTGGCGATCGGCAAAAGGCGCGCCCGCGGCGCGCTTCGGCAAAGAGAGCGTGGCGACGCTCAGTGCACGGTGTAGTCGGTGCCGGGCATGTGCGGCGGTTGTGCCGAAGGCGGTGATGGCGGCGGCGCTGATGTCGATGCAGATGTCGATGCGGGTGCGGGCGCCGATGCTGATGCAGCAGCCGGTGCGGGGGCCTGCCGCGTGAAGTCCGCGATCGCGAGGTTCACCCAGCTGATGATCGATGCCAGGTCGAAGCGCGGCAGCAAGCCGGCCAGCAACGCACCGCCCGACAACCAGCGCCACGGCTTCACGCGCGTCAGCAGCATGCCGCCGACGAAGGCGCCCGCCAGCAGCCACCACGGGTGCTTCTTCGCCAGCGGGCCCGCGAGCTCCTGTCCGGCGTCGCGTGCGAACTCGAAGGTGGTGCGCCACGGATGGCCGGCCCACCAGCGGCGCAACCAGCGCACCGCGATCGCGGCGGCGGGCAGGTCCGAGAGCGCGTCGCCCAGCGTGCCGAGCCAGCCCGGTTCCTGCGGCGCATGCACAGCGTGTGGATCGGGCGGGGCGCTCGCCTTCACGAGCGCCGCGCGAATGGATTCGCGCGAGGCCGCGAGCCGTTCCTTCGGGCTCAGCGGCCGCGCCGGCACCACGGCCGGCAGGCCAGGGTCGAGCTGGGTTTCTTCGACGTGGGTCATGTCGCACCCACTTCGCCGAGCATGCGTGCGTCGGCCTCGAACTGCTGCTGCACTGCAGCGAACGCCGGCTCGGCCGCGGGTCGCCGCGCGATCACGCCGGCCACCACGGCAACGACCGCCGGCACGGCCGGTGCGGCCCACAGCGCCCACACCGCGTCGCCTTGCAGCGAAGGCGTCACCGCCCACAGCATCAGCGCGACGCCCGCGAGCACCGCGCTCACGCCGACGCAGCACAGCGCGAGCGCCGTCAGCAGCAGGCGGACGGTCCAGCGGCTCTGCGCCTGGCGCGCTTCGCTGCCGATCAGCGCGGCGTAGGCACTCAGGTGATCGGCGACGAGTTCAGGCCGTGTGGCAACGAGCTTGATCAGCGGATGGATCATGGCAGCACCGATGGTGAGCTACAGCGGTGGACGAAAGCGGACGCGGCGAACCCGGCCGTGGTGCGATGCACCAATCGGCCGGGCCGGTCCAGCGCCCACGGCGGGGTCACTGCCGGGTTTACTGTTGGTTGTTGCGGCGAGCGCTCTGGATCAGCGCAAGCAACCCCATCAGCGCGGCACCGGTCGCGGCGGCGATCAGCATCGACTTGACCGGCTCGTCCTTGACGTAGCGCACGGTCGCATCGCCGACCGAGGCGGCGCGTTCGCGCACGTGCGTGGCGGTGTCCTTCACGGCGTCAACGCCGCGGCGCGCCAGCGCTTCGGCCTGGCCGGCCAGGCGGGCGATCGTCGGCTCGGCGGTGTCGCGCGCTTCGCCGATCGCCGATTCGGCGTGGTCGAGCGCGCTGTTGGCGACGCGGCGCGTGCTCTTGACCGCGCTGTCCGCCGTGTCGGCCAGCTTGTTGACGGTGTCGCTGGCCTGGCTGCTGAGGTTGTCGGTCTTGAAGGTGGAGGTGCTCATGGCTGTTTCCTTGATTGGTATGTGGGAATAGACAAGTTAGGCGAGGCGAGGGCGCGCCGCAAGGCGGCGCGCGGCGCCGCGGCTAGGTGCCGCGCTTGATCAGACCGAACAGGAAGGCGGCGACGGCCATGATCGCGAAGATGATGAACAGGATCTTCGCGATGCCGGCAGCGCTGGCCGCGATGCCGCCGAAGCCGAACAGGGCGGCGATCAGCGCGATGATGAAGAACACGACGGCGTAATACAGCATGCTCTGGCTCCTTCGGTGTGAGTGGTTGACGATGGGACCACTCTAGGAGCGCGGGCGTCCGCGAGGAATGGGACGGCGAGCCGATGCGGTGTAGGAGGGAGCCGACGACTCAAATTTGCGGCAGCGTCGCCTGGATGCGCGTGCCGGTGCCCGGCGTCGACTGGATGCTCATGCGCCCGCCCTCGGCCTCGACGCGGTAGCGCATGCCCAGCAGCCCGTGCGTGGACGGCCGCGCCACCTGCGTGTCGAAGCCGCTGCCGTTGTCGTGCACGTCGACCTCGGCCAGCGCGCCGCGCGGCCGCAGCGTGACCACCACCTGGCGCGCCTGCGCGTACTTCGCGACGTTGGTCAGCGCCTCCTGCACGAGCCGGTACACCGTCAGTTCGCCCGACGGCTTCAGCGACACCGGCTCGAGCTCGCTGATCACCTTCACGCCCGAGCGCTCGGCGAACTCGCGGCCCAGGATCTCCAGCGCCGCCAGCAGCCCCAGGTTGCTCAGCGACGACGGCCGCAGGTCCTCGATGATGCGGCGCTTCAGCGCGATGCCTTCGTTCAGCGTCTCGTTCAGGTGCACCAGCCGCTCGGTGATGTCGGGCGTGTGGATCGTGATGCGCGACTTCAGCCGCGCCACGTCGAGCTTGGCCGCCGTCAGCAGCGCGCCCAGCTCGTCGTGCAGGTCG
>NZ_JBFUFP010000142.1:0-8699 GCF_056403375.1 Rhizobacter sp. P2_H2 | reverse complement strand
CGGCCGCGCCGCGCGCGCCCAGGGCCGCGACGCGCACGCCCGCCCCCATCGCGCCGGCGCCCAGCGCGATGCCGAGCAGCGACACCTCGCTCATGCGGGCGCGCTCGTTGGTGAACGGGTTCAGCGACTGGCCGTGGTCGGCCATGTTCACCAGGTCGGCGGTCGCGGTCACGCCGCCATAGGCCATGGTCGCGCCGACGCCCACCAGCGCCACCGCCGCGACACCGCCGGTCGCGCAGATCAGCACCACGCCGGCGACCACGCCGGCCACCGCCGCGATCGTGTCGATGTGGTACTTGCGCCGGGCCTTTTCGAAGCCGGTTTCGGTGCGCGCATCGCCGACGAACAGCTTGATGTTGCCGTCGTCCTGCACCTTGAACTCGCCGTCCTCCGGCATCACCAGCGTGCAGCCGGTGCTCGGCAGGCTGTTGTTGGCCCGGTAGTCGTCGATGCTGTCGTAGCTCCAGCCCTGCTCGTCGACGTACTTGACGCCCGGCCCGTCCTGGCGCTCGACCTTGAACAGCGCCGTCTTGACGATGCCGGACTCCTTGGTCGCATAGACCACCGGCACCACGGTGACCTTCGCGTTCTCGCCGCCGACGTCGACGATCTCGTCGACCACGCCGTCGAGCATCTTCCGCTGGTCCTCGCCGAGCTTGCCGAACAGGTCCTGCGACAGCATCGCCTGCGCGTTCTGGTCCGGCTGCGACGGGTCCAGCGTGACCGACGGCTGCCAGCCGAACGAGGCCGCCACCGTGTTGCCGATGTGCGTGCGGCCGTGCATCTCGGTGGACCGCCCGCCGTACATCACGTAATGGTCGTTGATCAGCGCCTGCGCCATCACGGCCGGGTTCTCGTTGAACTTCTCGTACAGCTTTGCCGGATCACTGCGATCCTCGGGCTTCAGCGAGCGCAGCAGCTCGGCCTGCTCGGCGTGGGCGCCCGGTGCGGCGTTGGCGGTCATCGCGCGCTGCGCGACGTCGAAGTCGTCCTGCGCGGCCTGCAGCGCCTTCCAGGTCGCGCTGCGCTTCTCGCCGTCGGTGCCCTTCAGGTAAGGGTGATCCTTCAGCCAGCCGTCATGCGCCGTGCGGGCGCTGTCGACCACCGTCTTCTTCGAGCCGGTGGTCTGCTGGTGGTACAGCTCCAGCCAGTCGGAGCGCGCGTCGACCGCATGCGTGCGCGCATCGTCGACCTTCACCTGCAGCGCATGCAGGTCGCCGGCCGGCTTGCCGTCGCGCGCATCGGCCTGCGCCAGCTGCAGCGTGCGCCGCGCATCCTGGAAGGCCTGCACCGCCTGCAGCGCGGTGTACTCGCGCGACGACAGGCTGCCGGCGTCCGGCGCGTCGTAATGATGCGCATCGCGGATCGCGGCCGCGACCTGCACCAGCCGCGTGTCGACCGCGTCGTCCAGGTTCAGCGTCGGCACGGCGCTGCCCTGGGCGCCCTTCGCGCCGGCCAGCGCATCCGGCACGCTGACCGCCGGCGGGCGGTCGCTCGCCTGCGTCGCGAGCTGCCCCTCGACATCGGCGCGCGTGACGCGCGCCTTCAGCGCGGCGGCCTGCGCACGCCACAGCCGCTCGGTCACCGGGTGCATGTCGACACCCTTCTTCGACAGCGCACTGGAATGGCCGGCCGCCTGCATGAAGTAGACCTTGAACTCGCCGTGCTCCTCGCGGATCTCGGTGCCGTCCTTCTGCTTGAAGGTGGTGACGCCGTCCTGCTGCTTCACCTTGGTGCCGTCGCTCAGCGTGCTGAAGCCGTCGTCGTCCTTCGCCATCGAGCCGAGGTTGGCGGTCTCGGCGTACGCGCCGGGCGGCACCAGCGCGGCGGTGCGGTCRTAGCCGGGCGGGTAGGTGGTCGTGGCGGCGGTGTTGCGATGGTTCTTGCCCTGGCTGCCGGGCGTCGTCACCGGCTTCACGAAGCCGAAGGTGTCGTAGTCGTGCTGCGCCGCGAGCAGGCCGCGCTCGCTGTCGACCAGGCCGAGCCGGCTCTCGTAGTCCTTGACGGTCAGGCTGCGCTTGTCGTACTCGGCCAGCGCCTGGTCGAGCTTCCTCTGCTGCGCGTCCTTGTCGGCCGGCGCCGCGGCGGCCCAGGCGCTGCGCGCCTTGTCGACTTCATCGTCCTGGTCGGCCAGCGCCTGCTTCGCGCCCGCCAGGCCCTTGCGGGCTTCGTCCTCCTGCGTCTTCAGGTCGGCCTCGGAGCCGGCGAGCTTGTTCGCGTTCGAGATCTTGTTGCGCGTGTCGCCGGTCAGCGTGTCGACCTTCTTCTGCGCGTCGACGGTGGCCTGCGACGGCTTGGTCGCGCCGGCGCCGGTGTCGGTGCGCTGCGCCGCGGCCAGCTCGACGCGCGCCTGCCGCAGGTCGCGCACCGACTGCAGCGCATCGGCCTGGGCCTGCGCCGTGCGCTGCGTCTCGAGCTTCGCGCCGAGGTCGGTCTCCAGCGCGTCGATCTCGCGCTGCGGCTTGCCGTCACGGCGCGCCGCCTGCACCGCGAGGTCGGCGTCGTGCACCGCGCCGTTCGCCTTCGACAGGTCGCTGACTATGGCGTCGGCCTTGTCCAGCCACGGCTTCGCATCGAGCCGCGCGTCGCCTGTCGACGGGTCGCCGACGCGGTCGCGGTAGAGGGTGTCATAGGCGGTCTCGGCCTGGGTGGCGCGTTCGGTCGCGGCCTTCGCGGTCTTGTCGGCATCCCACAGCGCGGCGGTTTCCTTCGGCAGGTCGGTCCACTCGTCCGGCCCCCAATGGATGTTCACCTGGTACTGCCAGCGCCCGTCCTTGAAGTGGACGTTCTTGCCCAGGTCGCTGCCCGGCACCGCCCAGAACTCGCGGTTCGGGTCGAAGCGGTCCTCGGGGTTGACGGCCGCACGGCTGCGCGAGGCCTGGTCCCAGGTGTCCTTCGCGTTGCCGAGCGCGGCATCGGCGTCGAACTTCGCGAGGCGGGCGTCGGCCACCTCGTGCACCTGGCGCTGCACGTCGCGCACGTCGATCGCGTCCTGCAGCTTCTGGTAGGCCGCATCGACGACGGATGACGAGCCGCTGTGCTGCGCACTCGCGTACGCGTCCTGTGCCTTGCGCACGCCGATATCGGCGACCTTCAGGTTGAGGTCGGTCTGCGTCTTGCTGGCATCGAGCCCCATGCGCTGCAGCGTCGCCTTCGCGCCGTCGGCGGCCAGCTGCGCGGTGCGGGCCTCGTTCTCCGCGGCCGCCTTGGCGCGGAAGTAGTCGGGGTCGTGCCGGTCGGCGGCGCTCGGGTTGCGGTAGCCTTCGGCCGCGTGGGTCGCGGTGTCGGCCTTGGCCTGCAGGTCGTCGACGGTCTTCTGCTGCGCATCGATGGCCTTGCGGTCGGTCTCGCCCGCATCGAACTGCTTCACGTGCAGCGTGCGCACCTCGGGATCCTCGGCCTTCACCTCGTCGCGCAGGCCGTCGATCTGCGGCGTGACGCCCTTCMTGTCGAACGCGCCGCTCTTCTTCGCGCGTTCGAGGATCAGCGTCTCCTGCGCATCGAGCGAGGCCTGCGGGTCGGCGCCGTCCTGGCTCGCCTTGTCGGCTGCCACGCGCATCTCCTGCTGCGCCGCGGCCATGTACTGGCCGTAGGTGTCGTCCAGCGCCTTTTCCTTCGCGGCAGCCGGCTTGCCGCCGTTGGCCAGCGTCTCGTTGCGCTGCTCGACCTGGTCCTTCAGCTGCTGCTCGAGCCCGCTGGTGCGYGTCACCGCCGACTGCAGCGCCACGCGCCGCGCCTCGATGGCGGCGGCGCTCTGCGCCGAGTACCACGGCGGCTGAGCCGGCGGGGGCGGSGGGGGGGGCGGCGGCGGCGGGGGCGGAGGAGGAGGAGGCGGCGGCAGGGCCTGGAACACGCGCCCGATCGAATCAAGGAAGGACATGGTGGGTTCCTCGCGTCTGAGTCTGTGGGTTCATGTCTGTTCGTTTACTCGCGGCCTTCGGCCCAGCGCAGCAGCCGCGCCACCGGCTCGTACAGCGAGCGCGGGATGGCCTGCCCCTCGGGCACCTCGTCGTACAGCCGGCCGGCCAGTGCGGCATCGAATTCCATCGGGATCAGCGCCTCGCCGGCCAGGCGGCGCATCTGCGCAGCGACCTCGTTCTCGCCGCGCGCGATCACCCGCGGCAGGTCGCGCTCGCCCAGGTACTGCAGCGCGACCGCGGTGCTGCCCGAGCAGATCAGCGCCGAGGCCACGCGCACCCGGTCGGCCAGCCCGAGGTAGACCGCCTCGAAGTGCGCCATGCGCCGGCGGCCCGCATTGACCGGGTCGCCCTCGGATTCCTTGTGCTCCTGGCGCAGGTCCTCGATCGACATGCGCTGCTGCTTCATGAACTCGTGGTGCGCATGGGCGTAGTCGACGCCGGCCATCACGACGTAGATCACCGCGGCCCAGCCGGACACCGTCAGCAGCACACTGGCCGCCACCACCAGCACGGCCGGCGGCTGGGCGTAGCCGAGCTTCAGCGCGGTGTTCAGGAAGCTGGCGGTCACGACGGCCAGCAGCGCGCCGAGCAGCGCCGACTTGGCCAACATCTTCAGCAGGTTGACGAGGTTGCGCGTCGAGAACATGCGCTTGAGCCCCTCGGCCGGGTTCAGCCGGTTCACGTCGGGCTTGATGCGCGACCAGGTGGCCAGCGCCCCGACCTGCGCGAAGCAGCCGACCGCCGCCGCCAGCGCGGCGACCACCATCACCGGCAGCGCGCCCCACAGCAGCACCCCGGCGGTGTGCGAGAGCAATTCGACGACGCGATCGTCCGGCCGGCTCAGCACCTCGGGGCTGGTGGCGTGCCACCACAGCTCGCGCAGCAGCCCGAACAGCGCGGCACCGAGCAGCCACAGCGTGGCGGCGACGGCAATGAAGGACAGCGTGCCCGGCACGTCGGCGCTGAACACCACCTCGCCGCGCTTGCGCGCATCGCGCAGGCGCTTGGGCGTCGGGTCGCGGGTCTTCTCGGCCATCGCGCTACAACGCCAGCCGCAGGAACTCGAGCACGCCGTTGGACGGGCGCAGGAACTGCTGCAGCGATTCGTACACGAAGAACAGGAACAGCAGCATCATCAGCGTGGCCAGCAGGCTCTTCAGCGGCTGCGAGAACACGAACACGTTGAGCTGCGGCGCCACGCGCGAGATCAGCCCCATGCCCAGCTCGACCAGCACCAGCACCAGCAGCACCGGCGACGCGAGCTTGACGATCCACAGGTACAGCGTGTCGCCCTGGCGGATCGCGAACTCCTCCAGCACCTTGCCGACGTTCGGGAAGAACGACGCCACCGGCCACAGCCGGTACGAGTCGACGATCACGCCGACCAGCGCCAGCAGCCCGCCGGCCGCGACGAACAGCGTGATCACCAGCCAGCCGAGGAACTCGCCGGTGGGCCCGTTGTCGTGGCCAGCCACCGGGTCGAAGAAGGACGCGTTGGCCGAGCCGGTCTGGAAGTCGATCAGGTCGCCCACGCTCTGGATGGCCCAGATGAAAATGCCGAAGCCCAGCCCGAGCAGCAGGCCGATCAGCGCCTCCTTGCAGGCGATCAGCAACCACAGGCCGAGCGACAGCTCGGGCATCTCGCCGGCGATCGGCGACATGAAGAGCGCCAGCATGCCCAGCAGCCCGGCGCGCACGAAGCCGCTCAGCAGCTGGCCCGACAGGAAGGGCATCACCGCGAACACCGCGGCAAGCCGCGGCAGCGTCAGCGCGGCCGATGTGACGGTCTGCTCCAGCGCGGCGAGTTCGGCCATCGGCATCGTGCGGTCTCCTTCCGTGTGACGTTCAACGCGGCGGGCGCCGCGCCGCCCAGGCCTGCGCTGCGTTCTCTTCCAGCTGCTCGTCGGCGCGCGACTGCGCCTGGCGCCGCGCTTCGCGCCGCACGCGCTCGTGCATCTGCTCGGCCTTCTGCAGGTCGCCGGCGGCGCTGCGCAGCTGCCGGCGGCAGGCCTCCAGATCCTGCTGCTTCTGCAGCGCTGCATCGCGCGCCTGCTGGGCGTGCTGCGCGCTGTCGCGCACGCGGCCGTCGAGCGTACGGCTCCAGGCGCTCGCCTGGCGCATCAATGCAATGTCGAGCACTTCGGGCCGGCCGGCGACCGATGCCCAGACGGCACTCCGCGCCTCGACCTCGTGCAACCAGGCCTCGCGCAGGGCCCGGGCCTGTGCGACGGCCGCCGCGGCCACCTCGCGCTCGCGCGCCACGCGCTGCTGCGCGCGGCTGCGGTGCTGCTCGCGCACGCGGACCAGCAGCTTCCAGTCGACGTCCATCTCAGTCCGCTCCCGCGAGCCGGCGCAGCGCCGCCTCGGTCTTGTCGAACGCGACCGCCGTCTCCGGCGCCTGCGCGAGGAAGGCCTGCATCGCCGCGCGCGACTGGATCGCGCGGTCGGCCAGCGGATCGCTGCCGGCCTGGTATTCGCCGATCTGGATCAGCATCTCGAGCTCCTGGTGGCGCGCCATCAGCGCGCGAAAACGGGCCGCCGCGGCGCGATGCTCGCGCGGCACGATGTTCGACATCACGCGGCTGACGCTGGCCAGCACATCGATCGCCGGGTAGTGGTTGGCCGCCGCGAGCTTGCGCGACAGCACGAGGTGGCCGTCGAGGATGGCGCGCACCTCCTCGGCGATCGGGTCGTTCTCCTCGTCGCCCTCGGTCAGCACCGAGTACACCGCGGTGATGGAGCCGCGGCGCCCCCGCCCGGCGCGCTCCAGCAGCTGCGGCAGCATCGAGAAGATCGACGGCGGGTAGCTGCGCCGCGTCGGCGGCTCGCCGCTGGCCAGGCCGATCTCGCGCTGGGCGCGCGCGAAGCGCGTCAGCGAGTCCATCACCAGCAGCACCCGCCGGCCCTGGTCGCGGAAGTGCTCGGCGATGGTGGTGGCGGCATAGGCCGACTTGATGCGCTCCATCGGCGGGCGGTCGGAGGTCGACACGATCATCACGCTGCGCGCCAGCCCGGCGGCACCGAGGTTGTATTCGAGGAACTCCTGCACCTCGCGGCCGCGCTCGCCGATCAGCGCGATCACGTTGACGTCCGCCGTCGAGCCGCGCGCCAGCATGCCCAGCAGCGTGCTCTTGCCGATGCCGGGCGGCGCGAACACGCCGATGCGCTGGCCTTCGCCGAGCGTCAGCAGGCCGTCGATGGCGCGGATGCCGGTCGCGAGCGGTTTCTCGATCAGCTTGCGCTGCAGCGGGTTCGGCGGCTCGCGGTGCACCGGCAGCCGCGCGTTCACCTCGAGCGGGCCCAGCGTGTCCAGCGGCTCGCCCAGCGCATCGAGCACGCGCCCGAGCAGCCCGTCGCCGACCGGACACACATGGCCGCGGCCCGACGGGATCACCACGGTCAGCGCCGACAGGCCGGTGGTCGGTCCCATCGGCGTCAGGATCGCGGTCGTGCCCGAGAAGCCGACCACCTCGGCCAGCAGCGGCGGCTCGCCCGGCGTGGTCAGCTCGCACAGCTCGCCGACGTGGGCCTGGATGCCGGTCGCCTCGATCGTCATGCCCACCGCGCGGCTGACGCGCCCGCGGATGCCGGCCGGCGCGGCACGGCGCAGCGCGTGCTCGAGGTCGGCGACGATGTCGAGCGCGGCGGCATCCATCAGCGCCCCCCCTGGCGTTCGATCGCCTTGCGGAAGGCCTCGAGCTGCGCATCGACGCCGATCTCCAGCGTGCCCGATGCCGATTGCACGACGCAGGCGCCGCTCGCGAGCGAGGCGTCGCACTGCACCGCGATGCTGGCCGGCAGGCCGCCCTCGCCCTGCAGGCGCGCCACCGCGCCGCGCAGCATCGGCTCCTGCGCCGGTGCGACGCGGATGGTCAGGAAGGGCTCGTGGCGGATCAGCGTGTCCACGCGCTGCAGTGCGCGCTCGATCAGCGTCGCCGGGTCGAGCTCGTCGACGAACTGCGCCACGCCCTTGACGACGATCTGCGCCATCGCCGCACGCAGCGCGCGCAGCTGGCGCTCGGTCGCCACCGCATCGGACACGACGCGCTGCGCGTGCTCGGCGCGCGCCGCCTCGAAGCCCTCCTGGTAGCCGCGCCGGCGGCTGTCCTCGGCCTGGCTGGTCGACTGGCGCACGATGCGCTCGCCCTCCCGGCGCGCCGCCTCGACCAGCGCGGCGGCATCCAGCAGCGCCGCGTACTCGGCCTCCTTCAGCACCTTGCGTTCGCTCAGCAGCTGCAGGTTCTCGGTGGTGATCAGAAAAGCCAGTCCCATGCGGGCAACCTTTCGGGGATGAGGCACTGCAGCATCACTTCCTGCAGCTGGTTCGCCTGGCGCGGCGCGAGCTCCGGCAGGCCGAGCGTGCTGACGCGCCGCGGCAACTTGCGCTGCACGCGCCGCAGCACGGCCTCGCCCTCGCCGGCCAGCGCGGCCAGCAGCAGGCGGTAGCCGCGGTCCAGCACGGTGCGGCCGGCACCCGCCGGGTGCTGCTGCAGTGCGGCGACGTTCATGCGCAGCTCGGTCAGCGCYGGCAGGCGCTCGGCGACGAACTCGGCCGCGTCGGCATCGAAGCGGCGTGCCTGGCGGCGCAGCACGGCGCCGATGCCGCGCTGGCGCAGCAGCGACTTGTGCGCGCACAGCCCGGTGTAGGCGGCCAGCCGGCGCAGCGAGGCGCCGTCGACCAGCGCGAGCCGGCCCAGGCGCGAATCGACGTTGTAGCGCGGCGCGCCCGCCTCGGCGCGCAACAGCTGTGCCAGCACGCCCTGCCCGGCCGCGCCGAAG
>NZ_JBFUFP010000141.1:0-8753 GCF_056403375.1 Rhizobacter sp. P2_H2 | reverse complement strand
AAGTCGGCTTCCTGCGGAGACTGATGCGCACCTCACAGCGTCTGCGCGGCTGGAGGTCATTCCAGTCCAGGCCTTCGAAGCCATTCCGCTTGCACGTCGACCGGCCTATCCGCGTTTCAATCGCTTCTGCCTTCGAGAGCGCTTCGGGTGAAAGCATTCGTGACGGTGACCTGCCAACACCCAATCGCTGAGTCGAGTCGCCTCATCGCTCAACAACTGCAGTGAAGTGATCCCCAGGCGCCGCAGCGCCCCTTGCCGAACCGGATCAAGCAACGGCGGCGCATCGTCCTCACTGCTATAGCCATCCCGCTCGAGTACGCACATCACCGCGCGCACGCCGTCGGTCACGTCAATGACCTTCTCGATCAGCTGATTGAGCGGTCGGGCTTCGATCTGCAGGCAATCAGTCTTCGGGTCGGTCCAGCGAAACGGCTGGAACAGTGGCGCATGTGTTTCGCCGTCCCCGATAGCTGGGGCGTCGTCACGATCGAGAACACGGCGGGACTTCGATCTGTTGCCAGGCATCTGCACTTCCCTTCCATCAAAGGACACCAAMGCTGGCGTCGGTCTTGCGAATCCCGAAATGGGATATTCCAAAACGGGATTTAACGTCGGCCACGTGATTCGTGCCCCGACCAACTCCGCCTATGAAAACCTGCGCCGCTTGCTCACTCAAGCGCGCCTGGACGCAGAGCTGACCCAAGCTCAGGTCGCCACCCGCCTCAATCGCCCGCAGTCCTTCGTGTCGAAGTACGAAAGCGGAGAACGCCAGTTGGACGTGATCGAGTTCCTGGCGATCTGCAAAGCGATCGGCGTCGAGCCGTCACCCATCATCGAATCGCTGACGTAGCCCCAAAACAAAAAGCCCCGAACCATCCGGTCGGGGCTTTCGTCTTCTGGCGGAGAGGGTGGGATTCGAACCCACGGTACCTTGCGGTACGCCTGATTTCGAGTCAGGTACATTCGACCACTCTGCCACCTCTCCTGAAACTGGGGCTTCGGCGGGTCTACTGGGCCGAGTCGCGGATTCTAGCCCAGGAAAAGGGCCGTTCCGCCCTCCCCTCAGCCTTTCAGCACCGTTTGCCCGCCCAGATAGGGCCGCAAAGCCTCCGGAACCGTGACGGATCCGTCAGCGTTCTGGTGGTTCTCCAGCACCGCCACCAGCGTGCGGCCCACCGCCAGGCCCGAGCCATTCAAGGTGTGCACCAGCTCGTTCTTGCCCTGCGCATTCTTGAACCGCGCCGGCATGCGCCGCGCCTGGAAGGCCTCGCAGTTCGAGCACGAGCTGATCTCGCGGTAGGTGTTCTGCGCCGGCAGCCACACCTCCAGGTCGTAGGTCTTGGTCGAGCCGAAGCCCATGTCGCCCGTGCACAGCGCCACCACCCGGTACGGCAGCTCCAGCAGCTTCAGCACCGCCTCGGCATGGCCCACCATCTCTTCCAGCGCCTCGTAGCTCTTCTCGGGGTGCGTTATCTGCACCATCTCCACCTTGTCGAACTGGTGCTGGCGGATCATCCCGCGCGTGTCGCGCCCCGCGCTGCCCGCCTCGGAACGGAAGCACGGGCTGTGCGCCGTCAGCTTGATCGGCAGCACGCTCTCGGCCAGCACCTCGCCGCGCACGCTGTTCGTCAGCGAGATCTCCGAGGTCGAGATCAGGTACTGCTCGGCCTGCGTCTCGTCGCCGCCGCGGCTCACCCAGAACATGTCCTCCTTGAACTTCGGCAGCTGCCCGGTGCCTTCCAGCACCTCGCGGTTGACGATGTACGGCGTGTAGCACTCGGTGTAGCCGTGCCGCTGCGTCTGCACATCGAGCATGAACTGCGCAAGCGCCCGGTGCAGCCGCGCAATCGGCCCGCGCAGAAAGCTGAAGCGCGAGCCCGAGAGCTTCGCGCCGGTGTCGAAATCCAGCCCCAGCGGCGCGCCCACGTCCACGTGGTCCTTCACCGAGAAGTCGAACGTGCGCGGCACGCCCCAGCGCCGCACCTCCAGGTTGCCCGATTCATCGGCGCCTTCGGGCACGCTCGCATGCGGCAGGTTGGGCACGCTCATCAGCATCACCGAGAGCTCCGCCTGGATCGCCTCCAGCCGCTCGCCCGAGGCCTTCAGCTCATCGGCCAGGCCCGCCACCTCGGCCATCACCGCCGAGGTGTCTTCGCCCTTGCCCTTCAGCATGCCGATCTGCTTCGACAGGCTGTTGCGCTTGGCCTGCAGCTCTTCGGTGCGGGTCTGCAGCGTCTTGCGCTCGCCTTCCAGCGATTGGAACTGCGCGACGTCGAGGTACGGTTGCGGCGACTTGCGCTTCTCGAGCAAGGCGACGACGCTGGCCAGGTCTTTGCGCAGCAGGTTGATGTCGAGCATGGGGGTCTCTTCTTGTGGCTATTTGAGGGAATTCAGATCTCGGCCATGGACTTGTCGCCCAGGCCCTTGGGCAGCGGGAAATGCGTGGTCTCGATCACGCCCGGCATCTTGCGCACCGACACCGCTCCCAGGCTGCGCAACCGCTCGATCACCTGCTGCACCAGGATGTCGGGCGCCGAGGCACCCGCCGTCAGCCCCACGCGCCGCTTGCCGTCGAACCACTGCGCCTGCAGGTCCTCGGGCTGGTCGACCATGTAGGCATCGGCACCGAGCCGCTCGCCGAGCTCGCGCAGGCGGTTGCTGTTCGAGCTGGTCGGGCTGCCGACGACGATCAGCACGTCGACCTGCGGCGCCAGCACCTTGATCGCATCCTGCCGGTTCTGCGTGGCGTAGCAGATGTCCTGCTGCTTCGGCTCGCGCACCAGCGGAAACCGCTTCTTCACCGCCGCCAGGATCTCGGCCGCATCGTCCACCGACAGCGTGGTCTGCGTCACCACCGCCAGCTTGTCGGCCTGCGCCACCTGCACGCGCCCGACATCGGCCACGTCTTCCACCAGGTAGATGCCTTCGTTGAGCTGCCCCATCGTGCCCTCGACCTCGGGGTGCCCCTTGTGGCCGATCATGATGAAGTCGTAGCCCTCCTTGTGCAGCTTGGCCACCTCCACGTGCACCTTGGTCACCAGCGGGCAGGTGGCATCGAACACGCTGAAGCCGCGCTGCGCCGCCTCTTGCCGTACCGCCTGCGACACGCCGTGCGCGCTGAACACCAGCGTGGCACCCGGCGGCACGTCGGCCAGGTCCTCGATGAAGATCGCGCCCTTGGCCTTCAGGTCGTTGACGACGTAGGTGTTGTGCACGATCTCGTGGCGCACGTAGATCGGCGAGCCGAATTTCTTGATCGCGCGTTCGACGATCTCGATCGCGCGGTCGACCCCGGCGCAAAAGCCGCGCGGCTCGGCCAGCAGCACTTCGTCCAGCGTCTGGGTCGTCATGTGGTTCGCGCTCATCACAGCACCCCGATCAGTTGCACTTCGAAGGTCACCGGCTGGCCCGCCAGCGGGTGGTTGAAGTCGAACAGCAGCCAGTCGCTGCCCACCTCGCGCACGACGCCGGCATACGAGGCCTGGCCGTCGGGCGTCGGGAACTGCACCACGTCGCCCAGGTGGTACTGCTCGTCGGGGTCGCCCAGCTCGTGCAGCAGCGCGAGCTTCACACGCTGCAGCATCTCGGGGTTGCGCTCGCCGAAGGCCTCTCCGGCCGGCAGGTCGAACGAGGCCCGGGTGCCCTCGGCCAGGCCCATCAGGCGCGCTTCCATCGCCGGCGAGAGCTCGCCGCTGCCCAATGACAGCGTGGCCGGCTTCTCGGCGAAGGTGTTGATCAGGTCGACGCCGTCGGGGCCGGCCAGTCGGTAGTGCAGGGTCAGGAACGATCCCTGTTGAACGTGGGTCAAGGCAAATCCTGGTTCGATAGACTGGGCCCAATTTTAGGTGCGGCGCCCCGCCGCGTCGCCGGACCATGCCCATGCTGCTCAAAGACCTGCCTGCCGACGCCCGTCCGCGTGAAAAACTGCTGGCCCGCGGCCCGCAGGCCCTGGCCGATGCCGAGCTGGTCGCGCTGCTGCTGCGCACCGGCGTCAAGGGCGATTCGGTGCTGGGCCTGGCGCAGCGCCTGCTCGACGATTTCGGGGGGCTCACCGGGCTGCTGCGGGCCGATCCGCAGGCGCTGCAGCGCATCAAGGGGCTCGGCCCCGCGAAGCTGGCGCAGGTCAGCGCGGTGCTCGAGCTGGCGCGCCGCTCGCTCGGCCAGCAGATGGCCGAGCGGCCGGTGCTCGACAACGTCATCCTCGTCAAGGACTACCTGCGGCTGCAGCTCGGCGGGCGCGGCCACGAGGTGTTCTCGGTGCTGTTCCTCGATGCGCAGAACCGGCTGATCCAGATGGAGGAGATGTTCCGCGGCTCGCTCACGCAGGCCAGCGTCTACCCGCGCGAGGTGCTCAAGCGCGCGCTGCAGCTGCATGCGGCCGCGGTGATCCTCGCGCACAACCACCCGTCGGGCTCGGCGCAGCCGTCGCGCTCCGACGAGATGCTGACGCAGACGCTGAAGTCGGCGCTCGCGATGATCGACGTGCGCGTGCTCGACCACCTGGTGGTCGGCGACACCGAGGTGGTCTCGTTCGTGGAGCGAGGCCTGCTGTGAGCCTGCGCAGCCTGCAGGACCTGGGCGACATCCGCGAGGCGCTGAAGCGCGCCGAGCGCGAGGCCGCCGAACAGGCAGCCCGGGCCCGCGAGGAAGAAGCCCGCCGGCTGCGCGAGGCCAACCTGTTCTCCAACAGCGTCGGCCGCGTGCAGCCGGTGGCCCCGAGCGGCCGCCGCCACGCGGTGCCCACGCCGCCCTCGCCCGAGCCGCGCCAGCGCGAGCTCGATGAGGAGCGCGCGTTGTACGAATCGCTCTCCGACGAGTTCGATCCGGTCACGCTGCTCGAGACCGACGACCAGCTGTCCTACCGCCGCCCCGAGATCGGCATCGACGTGCTGCGCAAGCTGCGCCGCGGCGGCTGGGCCATCCAGGGCGAGGTCGACCTGCACGGCCTGCGCCGCGATGCCGCCCGCGAGCGGCTCACCGCCTTTGTCCACGACGCCGTGCACACCGGCCTGCGCTGCGTGCGCGTCGTGCACGGCAAGGGCAACGGCTCGCCGGGCCGCGAACCGGTGCTGAAGGGCAAGGTGCGCAGTTGGCTGATCCAGAAGGCCGACGTGCTCGCCTTCGTGCAGGCGCGCGGCGACGAAGGCGGTCACGGCGCGGTGATCGTGCTGCTGCGCGCGCTGCGTTAGAGCTTGTTCACACTGCGTCATGCTGCGTCACGATCTGGCGTGCTTCGTCGCATGCGCGTCGGGTCGTAAGCAAGGCAACAAATGCCACGCACCCCGTCATCCCCCTAACCCGTGGGAGGCAGGTTACAGCGCAGGAGGCTAGGGCCTCGGCGCCCTCCTCGACAGCTCACGGGGAGGGCATCCGAAAATTTCTGAAAGCGCTGTCAAGAATCGGCTTGTCAACCCCGTTTCACCGATGGTTGCATGTCGATCGGTATGAACTTTGCACGGTTTTGACCACAACGCGCATTCGTGATCGCGATAGGCGCAACCTACAAGGAGGTCAGACCGTGTCCCGACAATCCCGAGCATTCGATTCGTCCACCCATCGCCTGCTGGTGCCGCTGGCATCGGTGGCCGTGCTGCTCGCCGCCTGCGGCGGCGGCAACCAGCAGAGCGCCGATGCGCAGGCCGCTGCTGACCAGCAGGCCGAGGCTGCCACGGCCGCCGCAGTCGACACCTCCGCGATCTGCTTCTACGAACACATCAACTACCAGGGCGCGAGCTTCTGCGCCGGTGCCGACTCCACCTGGATCGGCTCGGCCTGGAACGACCGCGTCTCGTCGGTCAAGGTGAAGGCGGGCTACAAGGTCCAGCTGTTCCAGCACATCAACTACGGCGGCAGCTCGGTGACGCTGACGGCCGACACCGCGAACCTGGTGTCGCTCGGCTTCAACGATGCCGCGTCGTCGCTGAAGGTCACCGCGCCCACCACGACCACCCCGCCGACGGGCACGTCGCCGGTGTCGGGCATCCAGGTCGCGCAATCGCTGCTGTTCAACAGCGACGACAGCGCGCTGGTGCTGGTCTCGGGCAAGGCCGCGCTGGTCAAGGTCAACGTCACGAGCGGCGCCACCGGCGGCACCAAGCCGAGCGGCACGCTGCGTGTGACGAGCGCCAACGGCAGCACCCGCGACATCCTGCTGACGGCACCCACCGGCGCGCTGCCGGCCAACGTGCCGGCCGTGCCGAGCTTCACCGATTCGTACACCGCCACCGTGCCGGCCGACCTGGTCAAGACCGGCGTGAAGTTCACCGCGCTGATCGGCAGCAGCGCCGGCACGACGATCACGCCGCGCGTCGGCGGCGGCACGCCGATGAAGTTCGTCCCGATCGCGATCCAGATCGCCGGCACCGTCGGCAAGCTGCCGGCCAGCCAGGGCGCTCACCTGCAGGCGTTGTTCCCGGTCTCGTCGGTCACCGTGCAGTCGCACCCGACCTACGTGTCGAGCCGCGTGACCACGCTGCCGACCACCGATGCCGGCTGGAGCGATGCGTTCRGCAAGATCCTCGGCGAACTGGCCGAYCTGCAYTCGCTGGAAGGCGCGGCGAAGCACGACCACTACTTCGGCTTCATCCCGAAGCGCACCTGGGGCCTCGCTGGCCTGGCCTACCTGAGCAGCCACTCCGGCGTCGGCTTCGACATGCCCGACCAGCCGACCACCGTGCGCGACGTGGTGGCCCACGAAATGGGCCACAACTTCTCGCTGCCCCACGCGGCCTGCGGCGGCGCCGGCAGCCCGGACCCGGCCTACCCGTACCCGGATGCCAACCTCGGCAAGGCCGGCCGCTACGTCTGGCCGTACCTCGCGGACAGCAACACCTTCTACGACCCGCGCCCGACCGATCGCCACGACATCATGAGCTACTGCGGCGGCCAGGTCTTCTCCGACTACAACTACCGGAAGATGCAGACCTACCTGACCCCGGCGGACAAGTCGATGGTCAACGAGGCGGCTGCCGCAGTGACCTCGGCCACGCAAGACCTGCTGCTGATCAGCGGCGAGATCGGTGCGACCGGCACGGCCGAGCTGAACCCGGTGAAGTCGCTGGTGGGTCGTGCGGAAGCCCCCGAGGCCGGCCAGTACACGCTGCGCATCGTGTCGGCCAGCGGCACCACGGACATCCCGTTTGCGCCGCGYACGCTGGACCATGACAGCACGCTGCAGCACTTCGGCTTCACGATCCCGAACCCGGGYGCGATCCAGRGCATCACYGTGCTGCARGGYGSSAAGACGCTGCTGAACTCGCAGGCCARGGCCGCCRGCACCRCCGWGCGYGCGCAGGCCGCGACGCCGCRGGTKCAGGTGCAGGARAGCGGCGGTGCGCTGAMGCTCACSTGGGATGCRGCGCGYCACCCGTACCTGACCGTGACCTGGGTCGGCACCGAGCAGCGCCGCAACCTGGCGCAGGACCTGCGCGGTGGCAGCGTCACGCTGCCGAGCGCCGATCTGCCGACCGGCGGCAGCTTCGAGCTGGCACTGTCGGACGGCCTGAACGCGGTGCGCGTCTCGCACGCTCGCTGAGGCTGGAACCGAACCCGCCGTGAGGCGGGCCTGCAACAAGGGCGCTCAGGCGCCCTTGTTGCGTTGGTCATGCCATCCATGCAGACCCTCCACCGCCTATTCGTTCGCGTGTTCACAGCGCCCGACATGACGACAGAGGGGGAACCGCGACTCCACATCGGCCACTGAGGGAACTCGCCGGCTGGCGCCCACGGCCACGGCGAATTTTCAATCTCTCTCCAGGAGCTGTCATGAGAGTAGCAACGCGCCCCGCATCTGAACCATGGAAGCACGGCAAGCCATCCTTCCTGTCGATGCTCCCCCTGGCAATCCTTCTGGCCTCATGCGGCGGGAGCCAGCAGGAATCGACACCGGACGCCTCCGACCCGGAGCTCAACGCCGCCGCAGTGACCACGGACACCATCACGTCCGCTCCGGTCTGTTTCTATCGGCACATCAACTACCAAGGCGAGACGTCCTGCACCAACGCCAACGTGGCGAATCTGATCTCCAGCGGATGGAATGACCGGATCTCGTCGATCAAGGTCGCCAGCGGCTACACGGTGGAATTGTTCGAACACGTCAACTACCTGGGACGCTCGCTGAAGCTCTCGGCAGACACCTCCGACCTGATGGCCGAGGGCTTCAACGACATCGCGTCGTCGATGAAGATCACCGCGCCGGCCACGTCCACGCCGCCGATCAATCCGGGTACCACCCCGTCGCCGCCGGTGTCGAGCATCCAGGTCGCGCAATCGCTGCTGTTCAACAGCGACGACAGCGCGCTGGTGCTGGTGTCCGGCAAGGCCGCGCTGGTGAAGGTCAACGTCACGAGCATCGGCAAGACGACCAGCACCAAGCCGAGCGGCACGCTGCGCGTGACCAGCGCCGACGGCGCCATGCGCGACCTCCTGCTGACGGCCCCCACCGGCGCGCTGCCGGCCGCCGTGTCGGCCGTGCCCAGCTTCACCGATTCGTACACCGCCACCGTGCCGGCCGATCTGGTCAAGACGGGCGTGAAGTTCACCGCGCTGATCGGCAGCGCTGCAGGCAAGACCATCACGCCGCGCGTCGGCGGCGGCACGCCGATGAAGTTCGTGCCGATCTCGGTCCAGATCGCGGGCACCGCCGGCAAGCTGCCGGTGAGCCAGGCAGCCCACCTGCAGGCGCTGTTCCCGGTCTCGTCGGTCAGCGTGCAGTCGCACCCGACCTACGTGTCGAGCCGCGTGACCACGCTGCC
>NZ_JBFUFP010000140.1:0-8766 GCF_056403375.1 Rhizobacter sp. P2_H2 | reverse complement strand
TCTCGCAGGTGTTCCCGTACGAGCGCTCGATCGCGTCGCCGCTCGTCAAGGAAGCGACCGAGCTCGCGAAGGCCAAGGGCCTCGATGCGGTGTCGCCGGCGATGATGGAAGGCTTTGCGGGCGCGAAGGTGCTGGTCGAAGGCCTGCGCCGCGGCGGCGGCACGCCGACGCGCGACAAGCTGCTCGCGGCACTGAACAACCTGCACAAGTACGACATCGGCGGCATGGAGGTCAGCTTCAGCACGAGCGACCACACCGGTCTCGATTTTGCAGATCTCTCCATCATTGGATCCGACGGCAAGTTCCGTCGCTGAGCGCTTCGCGCACCACGTCACGCCATTGATGGCGTGACACGCAGACAGGCGTACTGCACACAGGCACGCCCGCCCTGCCCGTGAAACCATGGATTTCCTTGTGTTCACAGACAGAGCGGAGACACGTGATGAAGCAGTACCTCGGTGCGTTGGCCCTGGCGGCCGCGATGATGTCGATCGGCGCCCCTGCCGCAGCCCAGCTCCTGGTCGGACAGACCTCCGGCTTCACCGGCCCGGCGGCGGCCGGCGTGAAGGAGAACACCGACGGTGCGAAGCTCTACCTCGACTGGGTCAATGCGCAGGGCGGCGTGCACGGGCAGCCGATCCAGCTGGTCTCGCTCGATGACAAGTTCGAGCCGCAGCTCAGCGCCGAGAACGCGAAGAAGCTGATCGTCGAGAAGAACGTGCTGGCGCTGTTCCTCGGCCGCGGCACGCCGAATGCGCAGGCCGTGCTGCCGCTGCTGAACGAACACCGGGTGCCGATGATCGCGCCGTCGACCGGTGCGATGGCCCTGCACAAGCCGCTGCAGCCCTACGTCTTCAACGTGCGCGCCACCTACCAGCGCGAGGCCGAGCGCRCGATCCGCCACCTGAGCCTGRTCRGCRTCGASCGCATCGCGGTGCTGCAKGYCGACGACAGCTTCGGCGCCGATGCGGTGCAGGGCGCGATGGCCGCTTTGATGCGATCGGCAAGAAGCCGGTGATGCTTGCGAAGTTCGATCGCAGCAAGCCCGACTTCAGCACGCTGGCGCCGAAGGTCGCGACATCGGGCGCACAGGCGGTGCTGTTCATCGGCTCGTCGAGTGCGGTTGCCGAGGGCACGATGGCGTTGCGCAATGCCGGCTCCGCCGCCCAGGTGGTGACGCTGTCGAACAACGCGGCCAGCGGCTTCATCAAGATGATGGGGGTCAACGGTCGCGGCACCATCGTCTCGCAGGTGTTCCCGTACGAGCGCTCGATCGCGTCGCCGATCGTCAAGGAAGCGCTCGAACTCGCGCGGGCCCGCAAGCTCGACGGCATCTCGCCCGCGATGATGGAAGGCTTCGCTGCCGCGAAGGTGCTGGTCGAGGGCCTGCGCCGCGCCGGCCCGGCGCCGACGCGCGAGCGGCTGGTGGCCGCACTGAACGGCCTGACCCGCTACGACATGGGCGGCATGGAGATCAGCTACAGCGCCACCGACCACACCGGGCTCGACTTCGCCGACCTGTCCATCATCGGCAACGACGGCAAGTTCCGCAGGTGATGCAGCCGGCCTACTCCCAGGGCAGCATCAGCGTCACCATCAGCAGCTTCTCGAACTCCGGCTCGAAGCGCTCGACGATCGCCTGCGGGTCGTTGCACAGCGCATCGTCGGTGACCAGCCCGAACTGCACGCCGCCGCCATAGCTCAGGATGCTGACGCCGACGCCGATGTGGCCCGACTGCGGCACCCAGAACATCGTCTGGCGCAGCGTCGAGCCGCAGAACTTCAGCGGCACGGCCGGCCCCGGCACGTTGGTCATCACCGCGGTCGCCTTCTTCGCGAACAGGTTCAGCAGTGCATCCTGGGCCGGCTTGATCAGCAGCCCGGCCACCGACAGCACCGCGAACGCCAGCAGCGGCTGGTAGCTGCCCTTCAGGTCGGTCATGCGCGCGCGCACCGCGTAGACGCGCTCGACCGGGTTGCCGATGCCGATCGGCAGCACCAGCGGCACCAGCCCGAAGCGGTTGCCGAGCTGGTGCGCCTTCTCGAGCGGGCGCAGGTTCACCGGCACCATCGCACGGATCTCCTGTCCGTCCGGGTTCTCGCCGCGCGCCCGCAGGTAGCCGCCGATCGCACCGGCCACGCAGGCCAGCAGCACGTCGTTGACCGAGCAGTTCAGCGCGCGGCCGATCGCCTTCACCTGGTCGAGCGGGATCGGCTCGCCCCAGGCCACATGCTTGCGGCCGACCGGCGTGCCCTTCAGCGAGGTCGGCGAATCGTCGGGCATCAGCGCGAGCGCGGCGACGTCGCTCAGCACCTGGTAGCCGGTGCGCGCCATGTCGAGCGAACCCAGCAGCGGCTGCTGCGGATGGGCCAGCATCTCCATCGATTTCGCGATGCCGCCGCCGTACATGCCGATCGCCTTGACGGTCAGGTCGGTCAGCGGCTTGACGACCGCGTCGGAGAGCCAATCGGCATCGCCTTCCTCGTCATCCGCCTTGCCGCGCGTGCGGCGCGGCGGCGGATCCTGGCCGCCGTCGGTGATCGACAGCATCACCGAGATCAGCGCGATGCCGTCGGCGATGCAATGGTGCACGCGGGCGATCAGCGCACTGCCGCCTTCGTAGTCGTCGATCAGGTGGAACTGCCACAGCGGGTGTGCGCGGGCTAGCGGCGTGGTGCTCAGCTCGGCAACGCGTTCCTGCAGCGCCTGGCGGGCCGACTGGCCGCGCGCGCGCTGCAGCGGCTCGTGCAGCACGTGGCGCTGCAGGTCGAAGGCCGGGTCGTGGACCCAGCTCGCGCCCATCGCGTCCTCGACCACTTTCTGGCGGAAGCGCCCGTACTTCAGCAGCTTGTCCTCGACGCGCTCGCACAGCGCGGCGTGCGTGATGGCCGGCTGCAGCAGCCAGACGCCGACGATCATCATCAGGTTCACGTCGTTGTCCATGCGCAGCCAGGCGGTGTCGACGCGCGACATGCGCTGGGCGCTGACGTGGGGGGAGGTGGGCATCGTCGAGGTCTCCTGGGGGATGAATCTTGTTGTGCGAGCGACGATGATGGGTAACATTCGCCGCGTCAATGCCGACTTTCACCCAAGCATCCCCGGAGACATTCATGGCCGACCTCAAGTCCCTGTTCGAAGCCGCCGTGGCCGACTCGAAGAACCTGCCCGAGAAGCCCGACAACATGACGCTGCTGAAGATCTACGCGCTGTACAAGCAGRCGAGCAGCGGCGACGTCGACGGCAAGCGCCCCGGCTTCACCGACATGGTCGGCCGCGCCAAGTGGGACGCCTGGGATGCCGTCAAGGGCAAGTCGTCCGACGAGGCGATGCAGGAGTACGTCGACCTGATCGAATCGCTGAAGGAATGACCCGCGATCGCCAGCCCGGGCTGGACACGCTGCGGGCCCTGGCGATCCTGTTGGTCTTCGCCTACCACTACCGGGTGTTCGTCAGCGGGCAGGACACCTTCGGCTGGGCCAGCGCGATCGGCTGGACCGGCGTCGACCTGTTCTTCGTGCTCAGCGGCTACCTGATCGCCAACCAGCTGCTGGGCGGGCTGCTGCAGGAGCGCCGGCTGTCGTTCGGCGCGTTCTATGCGCGGCGTGCGCTGCGCACGCTGCCGAACTTCTGGGTCGTGCTGGCGCTGTACTTCCTGCTCCCGGCGGTGATGGGCGGGCGCGAGCCGCCGCCGCTGTGGCGCTTCCTGACCTTCACGCAGAACATCGATCTGCAGCCCGGCACCGCCTTCTCGCATGCCTGGTCGCTGTGCATCGAGGAGCAGTTCTACCTCGGGCTGCCGCTGGCGCTGTGGGGCGTGACGCGGCTGCGGCACCGGCTTGCGCTGGCCTGGGCGCTGATCGCCGCGCTGGTGCTGGCGGCCATCGCGTGGCGCAGCGCGCTGTGGTTGCAGTAYGGTCGCGAGGCCGGCGGCGCGATCGAGCGCTACTACCCGACGGTGTACTACGGCTCGCTGTCGCGGCTCGACGAGTTCCTGCCCGGCGTTGCGCTCGCGCTGCTGAAGAATGGCCATCCGCAGGTGTGGGCGCGCCTGATGCAGCACGGCAAGGCCCTGTTCGGGCTCGGGCTGGCCGCGACGCTCGCGATGCTGTGGGGGCTGATGAACTTCTACGAGATCGACGGCTACGGGTACGGCTACCTGATGAGCGGCTTCGGCTACTCGCTGATGGCGATGGCCTGGGCGTTGCTGCTGCTCGGGGCGCTGAGCCAAGGGTCGCCGCTGCAGCGCTGGCAGGTGCCGGGTGCTGCCTCGCTCGCGCTGCGGTCGTACGCGCTGTACCTGACGCACAAGCCGATCGCATTCATCGTGAACCGGCAGTTGAAGCCGTGGGCGCTGCCGGCGCCGCTGCTGGTGGTCGTGATCTCGGCCGCCTGCCTGCTGGGCGGCTGGCTGCTGTTCAAGCTGGTCGAGACGCCGCTCATGCGGCTGCGGGATCGGTGGGTGCCGCGACAGTTCGATGCGGACAAGATGGCGTCGCGCAGCGCGCCGGTCGGGGCCGGTTGAGCTTCACCCGCCCTTGGTCTTCTTCGCCGCCGCCTTCTTCGCCGGCGCCTTGCCCCCCGCCAGCAGCGCATCCAGGTTCTTCTCGATCTCGCCCTGGATCGTGCCGGCGAACGCCCCCATCAGGAAGCCGAGCTTCGCCTGCAGGTCGAAGTGGTCGGCCGCGACCACCAGCTCGCCGCTGACGCCGGAGCGCTTGAACTCCACCGTGTCGCTGTACTCGCCCTCGATCACGGTGCATTCCATCTCGAACTTCTTCTCGGCCTCCTCGGCCCATTTCCACGCGATCTCGCGCGCGCGGGCCAGGCCCAGGTCGTGGTCGCGGTGGATGTGGATGTCGGGCATGTCGGTCTCCTCGGGTCCTCATGGGGTCGCTGTGGTGGCGGCAACGGTGGCGCCGGCCGCCTGCAGTGTCGCGCGCCGCTCGTCGCGCGGCAACGCGGCGATGCGGCGCACCTCGGCGTAGAAGCGGTCGAAATCGCGGCCCTCGCGTTCGAACAGCCGCTCGAACTGCGGCACCAACTCGTTGTAGGCCGCCAGCACGCCCAGCGATGCATTGTTCGCCCGCGCGAACCAGCTGTCGTAGCCGGCGTAGCCCTGCCATGCACCGGCCTTCAGCGCCGCGTAGTCGGCGCGCAGCGTCGCCATGCGTTCGGCCTTCGCGGCGCGCTTGTCGGCGTCGCTGCGGCCGCTGCGGTAGATCGCATCCAGGTCATTGCGCGCCTGCATCGTCAGCGCGCGGAACTCCTGGCGCCGCTTGTCGTAGCGCTCGTATTCGTCGCGCGCCGCGGCGGTCGATTTCTCGACCAGCCAGCGCGTGCCGCCGATGCGCTCCACCGCGGTCGCGAACGATTCGTTGAACATCGTGTCGTCCTTCGCGAAGGCCACCTGGTGCGCCAGCTCGTGGAAGATCAGCCGCGCCAGCTCGCCCTCGGGCCAGCGGATGAAGGTGTTCAGCAGCGGGTCGCTGAAGAAGCCGCCCGGCAGCTTGCCCAGCGTCGAATAGGCCGGCACCGCGTAAACGCTGACCTCCAGGCCTTCGGTGCGCAGCGCATCGCCCTGCTCGTCGGCCGCCACCTGGTCGAAGTAGCCGCGGTAGCCGACGCAGCCGGTCACCGGGTAGCACCAGGTCTTCAACTGCAGGCTCAGCTCGGGCGCGGCCACCACGTTCCACACCGCGGCGCTGCGGTGCAGGTCGGCGTAGCGCCGGTAGCTCGCGTTGTCCGGCAGCTTCAGCTCGCTGACCGCGTAGTCGCGCATGCGCTGCGTCAGCTGCAGGCGCTCGCGCAACGGGTCGGAGGTGGCCGGGTCGGCGAGCCAGTCGCTGACCGGCTTGGCCTGGTTCAGCAGGCTCAGGTGGCCGCCGACCGATTGCGCCAGGTAGCGCACCGAACCGCAGCCGCTGAGCGAACCCAGCAGCACGACCACGCCCACTGCCACCCACCATCTTTTCTTCACCGAGACTCGCATCACGCGAGTCTAGGCGAGCCATGCAGGCTCAGCTCAGCCGCCGCCCATTGGCCCCCAGCACCGCCAGGCCGACATAGCGCGATGCGACGTACGGCGCCGCACCGCCGAAGCCGAGCGAAGACTCGCCCAGGTTCAGCTGCTTCAGGCCGGTCAGCGCCTGGCGCAGCTTGTCGCGCGTCACGTCGCGGCCGGCGCGGCGCAAGCCCTCGGCCACCACCATCGCGTTGGCGTAGCCTTCGAAGCTGCTGGCGCCGAAGTCATCGCGGCCGATCGCACGCATCGCCGCCTGGTAGTTGCGCACCGATTCGAGCTTCTGCGACAGCGCATCCGGAAACACCTGCGACAACGCGATGCCCTGCGACGCGGCCCCCAGCTTGGCCAGCTCCGACGAGATCACCGACACCGACAGCCCGACCATCGGCAGGCCGGCCATGCGTGCGCGCAGCTGCAGCATCAGCGCCGTGCTGGTCGTGCCGGTGGTGCCGAAGAACACCACGTTGGGCTTGGCCGCGAGCAACTGGTCGACGACCTGCGCCACGTTGGAGCCGTCCACGGCTGCCGGCACGGTCGCCACCGCCTGCAACCCGGCCGCCTGCAACGCGGCGGTCGCGTCCTTCGCGACCTCCTTGCCGAACGGGTTGTCGAGGAAGACCAGCGCGATGTCCTTCAGGCCCATCGCGACCAGTTGCTGGGTCACGCGCGTCACCTCGTCGGTGTAGCTCGCGCGCACATGGAAGACGTTGCGCTGGCCCGGCTGGCGCAGCGACGATGCCCCGGTGATCGGCCCGACATAGGGCACGCCCGCCTGCTCGATCGCCGGGATGATCGCGGCATTGTTCGCGGTGCCGATGCACGAGATCAACGCGAACGCGGTGTTGCCCTCGAGCATCTGCCTGACGTTCTCGACGGTGCGCGCCGGCACGTAGCCGTCGTCCTTCATCAGCAGGCGCAACTCGCGGCCGTGGATGCCGCCGGCCTTGTTGATCGCTGCGAAGGCCGCCGAGATGCCGGAGTTCTGGTCGCGGCCGGCGCCGGCCAGGATGCCGCTCAGCGCGGCCGAACTGCCGAGCGTGACCTGCGTGGCCCCGAGCCCCTCGTCGGCCGCGCGCGCGACCTGCACCCACGCGGCGCCGCTCGCTGCCGCCATCCCCTGCACACACGAACGCAAGAACAACCGACGCTTCATCGCAACGACTCCAGGCGAAAGCAGCCACTCTGGGGGCAGCCTCGATGGACATCTGTCCCGGGGGCGACACCGCCAAAGACATCGCTGCAAATCGTGAAGCCCGTCACCGGCCGCGCGGCCGGCCTGCGTCATTCCCGCGACACGTCCACGAGGCAGTCGTAGAAGCTCGGGGCGCGCCCCAGGTCGGTCAKCCGCTGGTGCGTCAGCTCGTTGACGTTGCTGCCACGCACCCCCAGCTTGCGCCACCAGATGCCCAGGCCGTTGACGACACCGGGCCGCGCGCGCTGGCTGACCACGGCCTTGCACCAGTACTCGCCGCGGTCGTTGAACACCCGCACCAACTCGCCGCCGGCGATGCCACGGCGCTGCGCATCGTCGGCATGGATCTCCAGCACCGGCTCGCCCTCGATGTCGCGCAGGCTCTGCACGTTGACGAAGCTGGAGTTCAGGAAATTGCGCGCCGGCGGCGAGATCATCGCGAGCGGATAGCGCTTCGCGAGCTCGGGCGTCGAACGGGCCGATTCGTAGTTCGGCACGTGGTCGGGCACGCCCCAGCCCGGCGCATCGATCGTGCAACGGCCGCTCGCGGTCGGGAAGCCGCCGTTCGCGAACGGTGCTTCCGCGATCTGCAGCTTCACCCAGTGCTTCTCGCGCAGTTCGTCGAAGTCGACGACATCGCGGCGGAAGGCCTGGCGCGCCAGCGCTTCGTCGCTGTCGCTGAAGCACGGGGCATCGAAGCCCATGCGCGCCGCGAGCTCGCGGAAGATCTGCGTGTTCGGCTTCGCCTCGCCCACCGGCGCGATCGCCGCCTCGTTGATCAGCACGTAGGTGTGGCCGTAGCTGGTGTGCACGTCCAGGTGCTCCAACTGCGTGGTGGCCGGCAGCACGTAGTCGGCGTGGTCGGCGGTGTCGGTCATGAAGTGCTCGAGCACCACCGTGAACAGGTCCTCGCGCGCGAAGCCCTTCACCACCTTCGGCGATTCGGGCGCCACCGCGACCGGGTTGCTGTTGTAGACCACCAGCGCCTCGATCTTCGGGCCGAATGCCGCCGAGCCCTCGCGCAGCAGGTCGTCGCCGATGGTGCTCATGTTGATGGTGCGCGGGCGCCGGCCGGCCAGCAGTTCGGGCCGCTGCAGCGCGGCCTTGTCGGGATGGAACCAGCCCGACGCCGACAGCAGCATGCCGCCCGCGCGCTGCCGCCACGCGCCGGTCAGGCACGGCAGGATCGCCACCAGCCGCACCGCATTGCCGCCGCCGCGCACGCGCTGCATGCCGTAGTTCAGGCGGATCGCGGCCGGCTTGGTCGTGCCGTAGTCGCGCGCCAAGCCACGCACCTCGTCGGCGCTGATGCCGCAGGTCTCGGCGGTGCGCTCGGGCGTCCAGGCCATCGCGCGCTCGCGCAGCGCCGGCCAGCCTTCGGTGTGGCGTTCGATGTAGTCAGGATCCAGCCAGTCGTTGACGACCAGCTCGCGCATCAGCCCGAGCGCGAGCGCGCCGTCGGTGCCCGGCAGCAGCGCGATGTGCTGGTGGCATTTGTCGGCCGTCTCGGTCTTGCGCGGATCGATGCAGACCAGCTTCGCGCCGTTGCGC
>NZ_JBFUFP010000139.1:0-8809 GCF_056403375.1 Rhizobacter sp. P2_H2 | reverse complement strand
CAGCAGGTCGAGCAGCTTTCTGCGTGTCGGGTCGGCCAGTGCCTTGAATACCTTGTCTGCGTCCATTCGTTGCGTTCTTGCGTGAAGCGATAATAGGCAGGCAAATGCCTGCATGTCAAGTCGATGATCGACAATGCGGGCAGCCCGCGACCCGACCGATGGAGCCCACGCTGCAACCCGACCTGACTGCTGCCCGCACCCTGGACCGCCAGACCCTCGATCGATTGCGCGCCGGCGAATTGCAAGGCTGCACCCGCCTCGACCTGCGCGGCTGCGGTCTCGTGGAACTGCCTGCCGAGGTGCTGGCATTGGCCGACACGCTCGAGGTGCTCGACGTGTCGGGCAACGCGCTGGGCTCGCTGCCCGACGGGCTGGCGCGCCTGACGAGGCTTCACACGCTGTTCGCCTCCGGCAACCGCTTCACCGCGTTGCCGCCGGTGCTGGGCCGCCTGCCCGCGCTCGACACGATGGGCTTCAAGGCCAACCGGATTGCCGACGTGCCGGCGCAGGCGTTGGCGCCCACGCTGCGCTGGTTGATCCTGACCGACAACCGCATCGCGGCCCTGCCGTCCACGCTGGCCGACTGCACCCGCATGCAGAAGCTGATGCTGGCCGGCAACCGGCTCACGCGGCTGCCGCCGGGCATGGGCCGCCTGCAGCGGCTCGAATTGCTTCGGCTGTCGGCCAACGCCTTCGAGCGGGTGGAGCATGCGTTGACCGACGAGCTGCTGGCCTTGCCGCAACTGGCCTGGCTGGCCCACGCCGGCAACCCGTTCAGCGCGGCGCGCGAGCAGGCCGCGCAAGCCATCGCGACCGTCCAGCCGATCGCGTGGCGCGAACTGCGGCTGCACGCGCTGCTGGGCGAAGGGGCCTCCGGCCACATCCATGCCGCGCAGTGGCAGCCGGGCGACGGTCCGGTGCAGGACGTCGCGGTGAAACTCTTCAAGGGCAGCGTGACCAGCGATGGCCTGCCCGGTTGCGAGATCGCCGCCACGCTGATGGCCGGCAGCCACCCGCAGCTCGTCGGCGTGCTCGGTGCCCTCGCCGACCATCCCGACGGGACGCCGGGCCTCGTGCTGCCGCGGCTCGCCCCGCACTGGAAGCCGCTCGCCGGTCCGCCCAGCATGGCCAGCTGCAGCCGCGACGTGTACGGCGCGGATGTGCGCCTGAGCGTCGCCCGGGCCACGTCGATCGCACGCGCGGCGACCGAGGCACTGGACCACCTGCATGCGTGCGGCCTGACCCACGGCGATCTCTACGCGCACAACCTGCTGGTCGATGGCGGCGATCGCGCGCTGCTCAGCGACCTGGGTGCGGCGTCGCTGCTGCCGCCGGACGACCCGCCGCTGCGCGCCGCGCTGCAGGCCCTCGATCGACGGGCCCTGGGCATCCTGGTCGACGAACTGGCGCAGCATGGCGAACCATGAATCCCGCCCGACGCCAACTGCTCACCGCGTCGTCGTGCCTGGCACTCGGCGCACCGGCCCGCGCCCTGATGGCCGGTACCGCACCCGATTCGCCCGACGCGCGCATCGACGCGAACACGCCGTCGTCGCCGTGGACCTCCGCGGTCGCGGTGCTGACGCCGAGCGGCATCTTCTCGGGCGTGGTCGTCGCAGCGCGCTTCGTGCTGACGGCCTCGCACGTGACAGGCAGCGCGACGCCCGGCACCCTCACCGTGCAGCTGAACCACCAGGCGACCCCGGTGCAGATCGGTGCGACCGCCGTCACCCCCTTCCCCGGTGCCTCGTTCCCGTACGACGACCTGTCGCTGATCACGCTCGCGAGCCCGGTGCCCGAGGGCGTCGGGATCCTGCCGATCTACCGCGACGCACCGCCGGCGCAACAGGTGCTGACACTGGTCGGCTACGGCGCCGGCGGCACCGGCGACACCGGCCCCGGCGGGCCACGCTCGGCCGCCGTCAAGCGCGTCGGCCGCAACGTGCTCGACGCGGTGCGCCAGAGCATCGACGGCTCGGGCCGCCGCAGCCTCTTCTTCCTGTACGACTTCGACGGCCCCTGGGGCAACGGACCGCTGGGGGAGTCGAGCCTCGGCAATGCCATCGAGACCGGCGTGGCCCCGGGTGACTCCGGCGGCCCCGCGTATGCCGAGATCGGCGGGCGGCGCTGGCTGCTCGGCATCAACACGATGACGCTCTCCGCCAGCAAGGGGATGCCGGTGGACTTCCGCTTCGGCACGATCGGCGGCGGCATGCTGCTCGGCGATCCCCGCTTCGTGGCGTGGCTCGAAGCGCAAACCGGCGGCACGCTCGCGCCGGTGCCGCCGCCGGAGCTGCCATTGCCGACCTGGACCCTGGGGTTGGCGGCCGCCGGATTGGGCCTCGCTGCGGTGCTGGCCTGCCGGGGCAGCGGTCGACGGCGCAAGCCATAAGGCGCACGACGCCCCCGATCGCCAGGCCTTCGCAAACCGTGACAGCGCTTCGCCGTCGCGTCGGCCGGGCCGCGCTCGCCGCGACATCCTGGAAGCCCCGAAAGGCGACCCATGATGACAGTGAACGAACCAGCGAAGCGATGCCCCCTTCCTGCATGGAAGGCCGCGCGATGAGCACGATCGGCAAGCGTCCGAGCCTCGAGCGGATCCTGAGCCGGCTCGACTCCGGTGCGATCGGGCGGGCGCTGTCGCCGGAGCGCACCACTGGCGGTGGCCGGCAATCGCCCTTCACACCACCCACGCCCGAATCGCCGCTGAAACGCCGCAATGCGCTGCGGGTGGCCGGCGGCATGGCCGGACGGGTCGGGCTGGCGGCGTTCCGGGGGGTGCTCGGTGCCGCGAGGGACCTGCAAGCGGCGCGGCCCGACCCCRCGCCGATGGCCATGCCGATGCAGATGCCGCAAGCACAGCCGTGGGGCAACCCCCGTCCGGCGGTGGCGTCGCGGCCACCGCTGCCGCCGAAGCCGCCGGAGCTGTGGCCGACACCGTTGGAGGCCCACCAGAACCCGCGCCCGGCGGTGCCCCCGAGACCGCCGAAGCCACCCGAGCTGCAGCAGGCGCCGTTGCAGATGCCGGCGATGCCCTCCATGCCGAATCCATGGAGCAGCCCCGCGGCCCGGTGGCAGCAGCCCACGCCGCAGGGCTTCCCGCAACGCCCCGGCCCCGCGCTGGGGCAGCAGGTCGATGCGTATCCGATCCAGACGAAGGTGCCGCAGGGGCAGCAGAAACTGTTCCGCAAGGAGCAGCGCGAGGCCACCAACGTCCCGACGCTCGCCCGGCACATCGGCCGCCTCTACAAGCAGTTGAACCTGAAGGTCACCGGCGACACCCTGCCGGCGTTCACGAATGCCCAGGTGCTCGAGCCGCCGAAGAAGCTGGGCTCGGGCGCCTTCAACACCGTCTTCCAGGTCAAGCTGAAGAATCCCGACGGCACGGCGTTCAACGGCGTCTTCAAGCCGCTCGGGGGCATCGAGAAAGGCTGGGTCGCCGCGGCGACCGGCATCCCGCGGGACGATCCGCAGATCGCGATGCGCAACATCGCGACGGTCGATGTCGCGAAGAAGCTCGGCTTCGACGTGGTCCCGAGCACCCGGATGGCGGTGATCGACACCGGGCGCGGCGCCGTCGACCCCGACCTCGGCCTGGTCATGGATCTCGCGACTGGCAAGCCGGCCGCGGAGATCGAGGCGAGCACGCTGGCACGCGGGGTCGTGGCGGCCGAGGTCACCAAGCTGCAGCTGCTCGACCACATCACCGGGCAAGGCGATCGCCATGCCAACAACTACTTCATCGACTTCAGTCCCAAGCCCGAGCCGCACGGCACCGCCAAGGTCATGGGCATCGACAACGACCAGTGCTTCGGCAAGAACCTGACGGACCCGGCCGGCATCCAGTGGGTGGACAACGACAGCATGCGCCACGGCTTCCGCGGCACCGCGCTGCCGCCGGTGGTCGACACCGAGATGGCACGCGCGATCAACTCGCTCACGTCGCGCGACATCCGTGCGATGCTGGGCAACAAGCTGAGCGAGCCCGAGATCCAGGCAGCGATCGCGCGCCATGAGGGCGTCAAGGACCACATCGCGAAGCTGCGCACAGAAGGCAACATCATCCACCCGGACGATTGGGAGCAACCCGGCGTGCAGGCCCTGCTGACCGCCGAGAACAGCTACATCGGACGCGAGCGCCACCATGCCAACCACAACTGGTGAGATCTTCCCCATGAATGCATCCGAGTCCGCCCAGGCGCTGTTCGAAGCTGAGAGCCTGCCGTTTCCGCCGATGCCGGCCGCGCTGGCCGCGGCGCTGAAACCGCAGGCCGCGGGCTGGTTCGCCACGCGGGCGGTGGCCTCGTCGCCGTACGACATCGATCACTTCCTGGCCGAGGTCGAGGCCCGGCCTGGTCCCGAGGACTACGCGCTGGTCGGCTTCGACGGCCACGGCAGCAACAGCTGGGCGGCGCACTTCTACCTGGTCGCCGACGGCATCGCGCTCTTCATCCAGCTGCCCTGGGGCGGCGCCTACGTGGACCCCGTGCCGGCCCGCGCGGAGATCGCGGCCTTGTTCGACTGGGCCGAGGCCTTGCAGTCGCGGCTGCGGGCGGCCCAGGCGGCCGGCAGGATCCCGCAGGGCCTGCGGCTGCAGGTTGCCGCGAGCCGCTTCGGCCGCGCCGGCTGGCGCTGGCTCGATGCCGCGAAGGAGGCAGCGGCGACGCCGTGGAATCCATCGGCAGGCATGAAGGCGGCGCTGTTGAAGGAACTCGACGACGTGATCGCGGGCCGCAAGCTGCTGAACGCATGACGGCCTGATCCTGCGGGCGCGCCGAGAGGCCATACTGTCGGCCTCGTTCAACCCTGCAGGAGCCGCGACATGGTCAGCAAGAACACCATTTGCCTCTGGTACGACGGCACGGCGCTCGACGCCGCCACCTTCTACGCAGCGACGTTCCCGGACAGCAAGGTCGGTGCGGTGCACCGCGCGCCGGGCGATTACCCTGACGGCAAGCAGGGCAATGTGCTGACGGTCGAGTTCACCGTGGCCGGGGTGCCGTGCATCGGGTTGAACGGCGGCCCGGCCTTCAAGCACAGCGAGGCGTTCTCGTTCCAGATCGCGACCGATGACCAGGCCGAGACCGACCGCCTGTGGAACGCGATCGTCGGCAACGGCGGCGAGGAAAGCCAGTGCGGCTGGTGCAAGGACCGCTGGGGCCTGTCGTGGCAGATCACGCCGCGCGCCCTCACCGACGCCTTCACCGACCCCGATCGCGCGGCGGCCGGGCGCGCCTTCGAAGCGATGATGCGCATGAAGAAGATCGACATCGCGACGATCGAGAAGGCGCGGCGCGGTTGAGTCCAGCGGTGCATTCCGATGGAGTGCGCCGCCTTGCACGACAGGGTGCGCCCCGTTAGTATCTACATGTGTATATATTTTCGGAGACACCCTCATGAGAAACGATGCGGCGAAGACGGCCAGGATCTTCATGAACGGCGGCAGCCAAGCCGTTCGACTGCCGGCGGAGTTTCGCTTCGATGTGCCGGAGGTGTATGTCCGACGCGACCCCCGGACCGGTGACGTGGTCTTGTCCAGCCGACCTGCCAAGAGCTGGGCAGACTTCTTCGAGCTGCGAGACAAGGACCCGTCAGTCGTTCCGGATGACTTCCTTGCCGATCGATCCGCCGTACCGCAGGAGCGCGATCCGTTCTCCGACTGGAAGGAGTGATGGATGCTCTATCTGCTGGACACGAACATCTGCAGCGCGGTGATCAAGAGGCACTCCGACGCTGACAGCAAATTGGCAGCCCTCGACCCGGCAGATGTCTGCATCTCTGCCGTCACCTACTCCGAACTGCGCTTCGGAGTCGCCTTGGTGGCCCCGGCCCGCCGTCTTGAAGCGCTGGTCGACGAATTCCTGGCGTGCGTGCGCTGCGAGCCGTGGGACCAGCTTGCGGCAGACCGCCACGGAGCCCTGCGTGCCCACCTGCGCCTGACCGGTCGCCCGATCGGCCAGTTCGACGAAATGATCGCGGCGCATGCGCTGGCGCTGCAGGCGGTGGTGGTGACGAACAACGAGAAGCACTTCCGACAGGTGCCGGGGCTGAAAGTCGTCAACTGGATTCAGCGCTGACCTTCGCATGTCGCCAGGAGCCGCTCTCCCATGCTGATCCTGCTGGTCGAGGACGACCAGCCCCTCGCCGCGTCGATCGCCGGCGTGCTGGGCGCGCAAGGCTGGCGGGTCGACACCAGCCCGCGCGGCGAGCCGGTGCCGGCCTCGCTGCTGCGTGACGACTATGACGCGCTGATCCTCGACATCGGCCTGCCCGGCATCGACGGCATCGAGACGCTGCGCCGCGTGCGTGCGCAGGGCTCGAAGCTGCCGGTGCTGATGCTGACGGCGCGCGACACCGTGGCGGAGCGCGTGCACGGCCTCGAGGTCGGTGCCGACGACTACCTCGTCAAGCCGTTCGCGCCGGTCGAGCTGGTGGCGCGGCTGCGCGCCCTCGCCCGCCGCCACGAGAACCGGCAGGCCGAAGTGCTGGTGGTCGGCCGGCTGCGCTTCGACCCGCGCGAGCTGCGGGCGTGGCTGGGCGACGAGCCGGTGAAGCTCTCGCGCCGCGAGTGCGACGTGCTGCAGTACCTGATGCTGAAGGCCGGGCGCGTGGTGCCACGCGAGCAGCTGGTCGCGCTGGTGCCGGGCTGGAGCGGTGCCACCTCGGACAACGCGCTGGACCTGCTGGTGTCGCGCCTGCGCACGAAGATCGAACCGGCCGGCGTGCGCCTGCGCACCGTGCGCGGGCTGGGCTACCTGCTCGACACCGGAGATGAACCATGACGGCCTCCACCGCTCCCGCCCACAGCCTGCGGCGCACGCTGCTCATGTGGCTGATCCTGCCGCTGGTGGCGCTCGTGCCGCTGGCCGCGGCGCTGGTCTACGCGCTCGCCGTGCGCCCCGCGCTCGACGGGCTGGACCGCGCACTGACCGACACCGCGGTCGCGCTGACCAACATCCTCGAGATGCACGACGGGCAGGCCACGCTGCCGCTGAGCACCCAGACCTTGCGTGCACTGCGCGCCGACCTGGTCGACGACGTGGCCTTCGTCGTCAGCGACCCCCAGGGCCGGCCGCTCGGCGGCGAGGCCGCGCTGCTCGCGCACGCCCCGGCGCTGCGCGCCGGCGAGTGGCGCTTCTTCGACGACACGCTGCGCGGCCGGCCGATGCGCGCGGCCGCCTTCGGTGCCCGCTGCGGCTCGTCGACGCAGATCTGCACGGTGCTGGTCGCCGAATCGCTCGGCAAGCGCCAGGACGCCGAACGCGCGGTGGCCCTGGCCGCACTGGCCGCCTCGGTGCTGCTGGCGCTCTCGCTGGCCCTGCTCGCGGTGGTGGCGGTGCGGCGCGGCCTGCGGCCGCTGCAGCGCGCATCGGTCGAGATCGGCGCGCGCTCGCTGCAGCGCCTGGAACCGATCGAGCTGGCCACCGTTCCGCGCGAGGTGATGCCGTTCGTGCTGGCCCTGAACGACCTGTTCGGGCGGCTGCGCACCGCGGCATCGGCCCAGCGCGCCTTCGTCGAAGACGCCGCGCACCAGCTGCGCACGCCGCTCTCGACCTTGCGCGTGGAAGCGGCGCAGGTGCTGACGCAGACCTGCCCTTCCTCGCTGAAGCCGACGCTGCTGCGGCTGTATGCCGCCGCCGAGCGCGCCTCGCACCTGGTGCAGCAGCTGCTGACGCTGGCCCGCACCGACGGCGCCGTGCTCGGCGACGGCACGCCGCTGCCGCGCATCGACCTGGCCCGGCTGGCGGCGGAGTACGCGAACAACTGGCTGCGCCCCACGCTCGCGATGGAGCAGGACCTGGGCTTCGATCTCGAGCCGGCCTTCGTCGAGGGCGATGAGCTGCTGCTGCGCGAGTTGCTCGGCAACCTGGTGCACAACGCGATCGAACATGCGGGGGCTGGCGTCAGCATCACCGTGCGCACGCGCAGCGTGGCCGGGCGCGCGGTGCTGGAAGTGATCGACGACGGCCGCGGCGTGCTGCCCGAGGAGCTGGAGCACGTCTGGGGCCGTTTCCGCCGTGGCAAGCTGGCCGGCGGCCTCGGCACCGGCCTGGGCCTGGCCATCGTGCGCGACATCGCGCGCCTGCACGGCGGCGAAGCCACGCTGCAGCCCGGCGTCGGCGGCACCGGCCTCGCGGTCACCGTGAGCCTGCCGCAGAGTCCCGAACACATCACCACCGACCCTGAAGCCGAACCTGTCGTCAACCTGTCGTAGGTAGAAACCGATGGCGGTCGCGGAGGCCCCACTGCCTAGAGTGGGCCACCTCTCACGGAGCCACCATGATCGACAGAAACCTCGCGCGGGGACTCACCCTGACGGCCGTCTCGCTGGCCTTCGGACTCGGGGCGCTGCAGTACCCCATCGGCGACTTGAGCCGCGCCGGCGCCGGCATGTTCCCGCTGATGATGAGCTGCCTGCTGCTGCTGATCGCGATCGCCACCATCGTGCGCTCGCGCTTCGTCGCCTCGGAACGCTTCGAGTTCAAGCTGAGCAACATCGGCCTGCTGCTGGCCAGCCTGTGCGCGTTCGCGCTGGTCTCGCGGCTGCTGAACATGACGGCCGGCATCGTCGCGCTGGTGTTCCTGTCGGCCTTCGCCGGCTCGGCGAAGTACTCGATCGTCCGCAACGTCAAGGTGTCGGTCGGCCTGTTCCTGGTGGCGCTGGCCTTCCAGAAACTGCTCGGCCTGAGCCTCAACCTGTACTGAGGCACAGCACGATGGACCTGCTCCACAACCTCGCCTTCGGCTTCAGCCACGCGCTGACGTGGCAGAACCTGCTGTTCTGCGCCATCGGCTGCACGGTGGGCAC
>NZ_JBFUFP010000138.1:0-8856 GCF_056403375.1 Rhizobacter sp. P2_H2 | reverse complement strand
GTGGCGGTCGGCTCCGACGGTGCACCGCCCTGCGCGAGCGGCGCGCGCAACGGCATCGCCTGCGGCAGCGACGAGGGCTCGCGCGGCGTACGCCGGCGCAGCTGGTCGCCGAGCAGCCCCTGGCCGCCCCGCAGCAGCACGCGGCACAGCGTCATCAGCAGGCGCCGTTCGTCATCGGGCAGGCGGTCGCCGCGCAGCACGTAGATGCGGCCGCCGCCCGCCGCCGCGTCGGGCCCGGCACCGGCCTGCCGCACCATGTTCTCGATCGCGTGCTGCATGTCGTCGGAATACGAGGTCGCACGGTCGTTCAGCACCACGATGTCGACCTCGAACGAGCGCGCCTTCCAGAAGTGGTGGCCGCGCACCATCTGCTGCACCAGCGGCAGGTCGTCGTTCGAATCGATGGTGACCAGMAGGATCGGACGGTCCCCCGAGATGCCGTAGCGCCACAGGGCGCGCTGCGACAGCTGGTTGCCGCGCATGAACTCGGTGCCGGGGCGGAACGTGGTGTCCGAGAACATCAGGTAGGCCGACAGCGACTGGAAATGCGTCGCCTCCTCGCTGCCGACGCCCAGCTGGTGCAGCTTGGCCTGCGCATACACCCACGAGCGCGAGATCTCGCGCTGCAGCGCGCTGAACGAACCGAGGCGCTGCCAGGTGCGGCTCGCGCTCTCGCGGTCGGTGCCGAAGGCGAGCACGAAGGCCACGCGCGCCGACTGGCCGGGCTTCAGCTCGATCGTCTGGCGCAGGCACAGCACCGGGTCGAGCACCGCGCCGGTCGTCATCGCGAGGCCGCCCTGCTCGGTCATCGCGAGCGGCTCGCGCTTGCTGCGGCCACGCCCGATCACCGTGCGGCGGTCGGTGTCGTACGACAGCGGCCCGGCCTGCGTGCCTTCGACCACCGCGCCGAGGATCGCCGTGGGCGCCGCCTCGTGCGATGCGCGCGGGCGCCGCGTGGCCAGCAGCGCGCCGCGCGCCGCGTCGTACTCGGTGGTGATGAACAGGTTCGAGAAGGCCGGGTGCGCCATGTCGGCATTGCGCTGGTTCAGCACCACCTCGCCGAGMGCGCTCACCTCGATGCGGCGCACGCCATGGCCCTCGTTGCTCAGCTTCAGCGTGCGGATCTCGGCGTCTTCCTGCTGTGCGACCACCACCTCCAGGCTGCTGCGGATGCCGTGCTGGCGCAGGTCGAACTGCGCGCGCGCCTCGGCGAACTCGACCGCCTGGAAATCGGGCTCGCTGAAGGTCGGCGCGAGCGTGGCCGACCACAGCACGCCCGAATCGGCGTCGCGCAGGTAGATGAAGAGCCCGCAGTCGTCGAGCACGCGGTCCTCGCGCCAGCGCGTGATGTCCAGGTCGGCGCATTCGCTGTAGCCGGAGCCGCTGGCCGTCAGCGCGGTCGCGTAGCGGCCGTTCGACATCAGGTGCACCGCCGGACGGCGCACGTCGGTGGCCTGCACGCGGCGCACGCGCTGCGTGGAATGGCGCGCGAGCTTCTCGTGGCGCTCGGGTGCCGCGGTGCTGTCGCGCGCGATCACGACCGAGCCGGCCACCTGCTCCTGCAGCAGCAGGTCGAAGGCGTTCATCTCGGGCTCGCGGTGGAAGCGGTCGGCCAGGCTGTCGGGCGTCAGCAGTTGGGTCAGCGCGAGCAGGCTCATCGCCTGGTGGTGCGCCATGTGGCTCTTGACGATGGCGCACTTCTCGTCTTCGCCGAGCCGCTCGGCGGTGAAGTCGATCGCCTCGTAGAAGCCGTGCGGCCCGAGGGCGCCGAGCCTGGCCAGCGCGGTGAAGTTCTGCCGCACCTCGGCCGGCGCGAACGGCGCGGCCAGCGCGGTGGCATAGGGCGCGACCACCAGTTGCCGGTCCATGCCGCGCTTCAGGCTCAGCGCCGRCGCGCCGGACGGCCCGTACTGGTAGGTCAGTTCGACGTCGCGCACGTTGACGCCCGACTCCGAGATGCCCCAGGGCACGTTCTGCTCGCGCCCGTAGCGGATCTGCTCGGTGATCGCGTTGCGGCAGGTCTGGTGCAGCAGGCTGCCGGGCGGCGTCTTCATCACCAGCGCCGGCATCAGGTACTCGAACATCGAGCCGGACCACGAGATCAGCACCGGGCCGGCGGCGACGAGCCCCATGTGGCGGCCGAGCCGGAACCAGTGGTCGACCGGCACGTCGCCCTTCGCCGCGGCGAGGTAGCTGCCGAGCCGCGACTCGGAGGCCAGCAGGTCGTAGCGCCCCTCGTCGAGCTGGTGCTCGGCGACACGGTAGCCGATCGAGAACAGCTTGCGCCGCGCATCGAACAGGAAGCCGAACTGCATGCCGCGCCAGGCCGCCTCGGCCTGCGCCGCACAGGTGTCCAGGTCGGCGAGCCAGACGGCGGTCGCATTGCGCGCCTCGGCGCAGGCCTTCAGCGCCGCGGCCAGCAGCATGGCCGCGGCCGGTGCCTGGCCGTGCAGCCGCTGCGCCTGCAGCAGCGCGGCCTCGACGTTGGCCAGGTGCGCCGGCACCTCGCCGACCCGCGGCACCACCGCAAGCAACTCGGCCAGCGGGCCCTTGAACACCTCGGGCGCCTGCTGCTGCAGCGTGCTGAAGGCCGCCTCGACCGCCCATGGGCAGTGGCGTTGCAGGTCGTCGATGTGCGCACCGAGTGCTTGGCACAGCCGCCCGGCTTCGTCGACGACCGGCTTCAGGCCGCCGGTGCCGGTGCCGGCCAAGGCGTCGGTCACACCGGCGCTGCCGAACGCGTAGGCATCGAGCAGTTCCTTCAGCTGCAGTGCGAGCTGCGACGCGCCGGCCAGGGCGCGGCCGGCGTCGGCGGGCGTCGCAGGCTCGGCCTGCAGCAGCTTGGCGCCGAGGTCGGCGACCGCGCGGTCGATCTCGACCGGGCTCACGTTGCCTCTCGGCGCGCTGCCCTTGGCGCCGCGCGGGCTGCCGGCGCGCAGCGTGCGCCACGCCGCCTGCAGTTCGAGGAAGCTGTCGCGCGGGCCGGCCAGGCGCTCCGGCCCGACCACCGGCCGCTCGCGCTCTTCCTGCAGCGCGCGGGCCACGACGACCAGGTGCGCCGCGAGGTTGCCGCTGTCGACCGACGACACGTAGCGCGGCTCCAGCGGCCGCAGGTACTGGGTCTCGTACCAGTTCAGCAGGTGGCCGTTGTACGTTTCCAGCTTCGCCATGCTGCCGAGCGTGGCCTTCATGCGGCCGAGGAAATCGCCGCCAGCCAGCCAGCCCAGGTCGCGCGCGCGCGTCAGCGCCAGCAGGTACAGGCCGATGTTGGTCGGCGAGGTGCGGTGCGCGACCACCTCTTCCGGCTCGAACTGCACGTTGTCGGGCGGGAGGTGGTTGTCGGCCGGGCCGACGTAGTCCTCGAAGAAGCGCCAGGTGCGGCGCGCGATGCGGCGGAACTCGCGCAGGTCGTGGTCGCCGGCGAGCCGGCCCGCCAGCAGCACCGGCGAGCTGATCGCGACCGCGATCACCGGCGCCAGCCACCAGACCGCCAGCAGCGGCGCCGCGGCGACGATCGCATCGCGGTTGAACAGCAGGATCAGCGCGCTCGACGCGACCAGCGGCAGCGTCGCGCTGCTGATGGCCCAGCTGAACTGCCGAAGCTGCCCGCCGGCGGCCGCCTTGGCTTGCGCGGCGGTGCGCCATTCGAGCATCTTGCGTTGCGAGACGAAGGTGCGCCACACGGCCCGCACGATCGCATCCGCCATCACGCAGGCGCTCTGCGCGAGCAGCACCAGCTCGATCAGCGCATGGCCGGCCACATGGCCGAGCTCGCGCGTCAGCTGGATCGGCCGGTTGCTGCGCACGCCCTTCGGCACCGGAGCGAACAAGGCCGAGAACCAGCCCAGCAGCCCGCTCAGGCTGATCGACGCCAGCACCAGCACGAGCCAAGCGAGCGGCTGTGCGGCCGGATCGATGAAGGCCGCGACGACCAGCGCGAACGACGCGATCGGCAGCAGCGAGCGCCGCAGGTTGTCGAGCATCTTCCAGCGGTTCAGCGGCGACAGCGGCTCGGCGCGCACGCCCAGCAGCCACGGCAACAGCTGCCAGTCGCCACGCACCCAGCGGTGCGAGCGCGCCGCGGCGACCTCGGAATGCGACGGCGAATCCTCGAAGAACGCGACGTCGCTGACCAGCGCGCAGCGCGCGAACGCGCTCTCGAACAGGTCGTGGCTGAGCAGCGCGTTCTCCGGCACCCGGCCCGACAGCGAGGTGTGGAAGGCCTGCAGGTCGTACAGCCCCTTGCCGGTGTAGGTGGCCTCGCCGAAGGTGTCCTGGTAGGTGTCGGAGATGGCGGCCGCGTACGGATCGACACCGGCGCCGTTCGAGAAGATCCAGCGGAACACCGAGTGGTCCTCGGCCTGCGGCAGCAGGAACGAGATGCGCGGCTGGAACAGCGCATAGCCGCGCGCGACGCGGCCGGTCTGCGGGTCGATCTGCGGCCGGTTCAGCGGATGCGCGGCCGTGCCCACCAGGCGCGCCACCGAGCCGACCGGCATGCGCGTGTCGGCATCCAGCGTGATCACGTAGCGCACGCCGCGCGGCACGCGCTCGGCCGTACCGTCCTCGAACACGTACGAGGTGCCCGGCTCGCCGAGCAGCAGGCGGTTGAACTCGTCGAGCTTGCCGCGCTTGCGCTCCCAGCCCATCCAGGCGCCTTCGGCGGCGTTCCAGCAGCGGTTGCGGTGGAACAGGTAGAAGCGGTCTTCGCCGCCGTCCGGCATGGCGGGCAGCGGGTAGCGCAGGTTCAGCCGCATCACCGCCTCGCGGGCCGCCGCCAGCAGCGCCGCATCGGTCTCGAGCGACTGATCGGGTGCATCGCGCCAGTCGGTCAGCAGCCCGAAGCGCAGCTGGTCGTCGCGGTTCGACAGGTAGTGGCGTTCCAGCTCACCGACCTGGTGGCCGACCTGGTCGAGCTGGGTCAGCATCGTCGGCACCACCACCATCGTCTTGCACTGCGGCGGCAGGCCCTGCGCGAACTCCAGGCGCGGCAACTGGGCCGGCTTGAACACCCGGCCGAGGATGCGGTTGATCAGCAGCACCGCGATCTCGGAGGCCGGCCAGACCGCGAGCAGGAAGATGGCGAAGGCCGGCAGCGACACATGCTCTTCGGCATAACCGGCGCGGAAGGCCAGCACGGTGAACGCGAAGGTCAAGGCCAGCACGAGGCCGGCGTACAGCACCAGGCGGGTGTGCGGGATCGTGCGTTCGATGCGCCGCAGCGGGTTCGGCGTCAGGCCGATGCTGCGTTCCAGCTCGGGCCGGCGGTCGGACAGCAGCCAGCGGCCGATGTCGGTGTCCTCGCCCTCCTGGCCGGCCTCGTCGCCTTCGGCACGGCGGCGGCCGAAGCGGTCGACCACCAGCTCGGCGAGATCGGGTTCGGGCAGGCCGCTGCGCAGGCTCAGCCGCTCCAGCTGCTGCCGGTACAAGGCCTTCGAAGGCGGGTCCATGCGCGCATAGACGCTGTTGCGCTGCAGCGCGCGGTCGACCAGYGAGGTCTTCGCGAAGATGTCGACCCAGTCGCTCAGCTCGATCGCCTTGACGCTGCGGAAGATGTTGCGCACCCGCACGTCGAGCATCGTGCGCACGACGAGATCGTCCTCGATCGCGCCGGCCTGGTGGACGATGCCGACGCCTTCGGCGTGCGCGCCGCCGGCGATGCTCGCCGGGTCGTCGTAGCGGCGCCGCTGCGCCAGCTGGCCGAGGTAGGCCTGGCGGAAGACGTTCGACGCGTTCTTCAGGTCGGGCACCGCCGACGCGGCTTTCTGCGTCGGCCCGCGCGCCGTGCCATGCGACGGCGCGAGCGCCGCATCGGCCACGAGGTCGGCCGCATGGGCGCCGCCGTGGATCTCGAGGATCTGCTCGGCGCAGGCGCGCAGCTGGCGGATCAGCAGGAAGTTCAGGACCGGCGCGAGCAGGGCCAGCTCGCGCAGCATCAGCGGGTGCACCTTCTGGTACTCGACCAGCACGTGCACCAGTTCGTCGGCCTCGAAGTCGAAGTCGCAGGCCTCGAGGTAGAAATGCGAGAACAGCTCGATGCGCGCGCGCGACGGGTGGCCGCCGGTCTGGTAGGCCGGCAGGCCGCGCACCGCCTTGTCGGGCAGCTGCTGCGTGAGCGCCGTCTGGATGCGCTCGATGACGTAGAAGTTGTCGACCAGCCACTGCGCCGCCTGCGACAGCGAGCGCTGCTCGTCGGTGAAGGTCTCGATCTGCCGGACGCAGGCGCGCAACTCCTCGATCGCGCGCGTCAGCTCGCCCTTGAAGCGCGCACGCCGCACCGAGCGCGACGGCGCATCCCAGCGCGAGAACGCCCCGGCGAACTCCTCGATCGCCGCAGGCAGCGCGAAATCGAACCCTTCATAGACGGTGATCGAGGGGTTCATCGGCCCACCCCTGAAGGCGCCGCGACACGCACCGTCAATGTCGTTGCGTCCACGAGAGGCTCGCGACCTGCGTCGACAACCCGTCGCTGAACGACACCATGACCATGCTGATCACCAGGAACGGCACACCCACAGCCCACATCAACAGTCTTTTCATTCGCCACTCCCGTCGGCAATTCGTGAATCCGGAAACCCTTGAATCCGGACAACCCGCGAACGAGTCTAGGGAGCACCTCTTGCTGACACAGCCGGACGACACGGCCTTCGCCTGTCGGCGCTGTCCTACGACGTTCGGCCGGCGACCACCTGTAGGCAGGCTCCTACAGCCGCTCCCGCGCTCTTCCGGCAGGGGCAGCGTTGCCCGATTCATACAATCGAGCGCATGTCTGCCGGCGTCCTCGAGGCTCTTCCCGTCACGTTTCTCGCGGAAATGGCAAGATCCGTCACCTTTGCAGACAGGTCCACGCTGTGCATGCCTCGCCTGCCGAAGAAGAATCCAGAAGTCGGGACATGCTGAAAACCTACATCGTCGAAGACAGCCCGGTGATCCGCGAGAACCTGATCGCGGCGCTGGAGGAACTGGTGGCCGTGGAAGTGGTCGGGACGGCCGACAAYGAAGCCGCCGCGCTGTACTGGCTCAAGCAGCCGCGCAACGGCTGCGACCTGGTGATCGTCGACATCTTCCTGAAGAGCGGCTCCGGCCTGGGCGTGCTGTCGGCCAGCACCGACCTGCCCGACGCGACCAAGCTCGTCGTGCTCAGCAACTACGCGACGCCCGACATGCGGCGCAAGTGCCTCGAGCTCGGGGCCGACAAGGTGTTCGACAAGTCGAACGAGATCGACGCGCTGATCGGCTACTGCCAGCGGCTCGCCTCGGGCGAGGCGGCGAATTCGAGTTCGGGGAGTTTGTAGCGCTGGATGGGATGCCGCCTGCGCGGCCCTCCCGGGCGGCGCAAGCCCAGCGAGGCGGCCTGTTACTGGATCAGGCCGTTCTTCAGCGCGTAGTAGGTCAGGTCGCTGTTCGATTCGAGCTTCATCTTCTCCATCACGCGGGTGCGGTAGGTGCTGACGGTCTTCACGCTCAGCGACAGGCTGTCGGCCATGTGGCCGATGGTCTCGCCCTTCGACAGCCGCAGGAAGACCTGGAACTCGCGCTCGGAAAGCTGCTCATGCAACGGACGGTTCGCGTTGCCGCCGAGGTTGCTGGCCAGCAACTCGGCCACGGCCGGGGTGATGTACTTGCGGCCCCGCGCGACCGTGCGGATCGCGGTGACGATCTCCTCGGGGTCGCACTCCTTGTTCAGGTAGCCGCTCGCGCCCTGGCGCAGCAAGGTGGTGGCGTAATGCTCTTCGGGAAAACCGCTGAGGATGAGGATGGGCAGCTCGGGCTCGCGGGCGCGGATCGCGGCCAGCGCGTCGACGCCGCTTTGCTGCGGCATCGACAGGTCCATGACCAGCACGTCGATCTGTTCCTTGCGGACGATGTCGAGGGCTTCGCGGCCGTTGGAGGCCTCGGCCACGACCTGCAGGTCGACCTGCTCCGCGAGATACTGGCGCAGACCGGCGCGAACGAGCGCGTGGTCGTCAACGATGGCAATCTTGATCATGAGCGACTGTCCCCTGTGGTTGGACTCCAATCGATTCTAGAGGCACACAGAAAAATCGCATGAAGAACTTCTTTCACCGATTCAAGCGCAGTGCCTTCACGTTCCCCCTCGCGGTGGTGACCGCGCTGACGCTGATGGGCATCAGCGAGACCGCCTACCGCACCTCGGTGGACGCGCTGGACCGGCTGGGCGAAATGGGCGTCGCCCGCACCAACAACATGGTGCTGCTGCGCCAGGTGCTCGATGCCGAGAACGGCCAGCGCGGCTACCTGATCACCGGCCGCCCCGAATACCTGAAGCCGTACCGCTCGTCGATGGCGAGCATCGGCGAGACGCTGCGCACGCTCGGCGAGTACTACGCGCACGAGCCCGACCGCGTCGCCGATTTCACCGTGCTCGCGACGCTGGTCAGCAAGAAGGTCTCCGAGATGGACACCACGGTGCAGTTGCGCGCCGACGGCCGCGACGAGGCCTGGCGCGCGGTCATCGAGACCGACATCGGGCGCGAGCAGATGGAGAGCATCCGCCTCGCCTCCGAACGGCTGGTGACGCGCGAATCGAGGCTGATCGCGGACCGCCGCGAGGAGGTCTACCAGACGCTGCTGCTGAGCCGGCTCGGCGTCAGCGCGATGACGGCGCTGAGCGTGCTGGCCTTCTTCATGTACCTGCGCCAGTCGAACACGCTCGAGAAGGAGCGCGTGCACAAGAAGGAGGCGCTGCAGGCCGAGCGCGACCTGCTGGAGGTGCAGGTGACCGCGCGCACCGCGCAGCTCACCGAATTGGCGCAGCACTTGCAGACCGCCCGCGAGGACGAGCGCAGCCGGCTCGCGCGCGACCTGCACGACGAGCTGGGCGCGCTGCTGACG
>NZ_JBFUFP010000137.1:0-8861 GCF_056403375.1 Rhizobacter sp. P2_H2 | reverse complement strand
GTGTGGGCCAGTGCCGCCACCAGCGGCCAGCCGAGCACCACGTTGCCGAGCCCGCTGGCCAGTTGCCAGGCCGCGACCGCCGCGAAGCGCAGCGCCCAGCGGCGCAGCGCCGGCTCGCCGCTCGCATGCAGTCGCCAGGCCAGCAGCAGCAGCGCCGACAAGGTCACGAACGCGCCGATGCGGTGCACCACGTGGATCGCCGTCAGCGCGGCGAACGGCAGGAAGCCGCCGTCCTTGCCGGCACCCAGCTCGCGCCAGACCGCGAAGCCGTGCTCGAAATCCATCGCCGGCCACCACTCGCCCTGGCAGGTCGGGAAATCGGTGCAGGCGAGCACCGCGTAGTTCGTGCTGACCCAGCCGCCCAGCGTCACCTGGGCGAGGGCGATCGCGAGCACCGCCCACACCGCGCGGCGCAGCGAAGCCGGCATCGCGAGCGACGGCCGGTGGGGGTCATTGGCCTGGGCCTGGACCTGGGCCTGCACCGCGAGCAGCATCAGCAGCCCGAGCCCGCCGAGCAGGTGCAGCGTGACGATGGCGGGGAACAGCTTCATCGTGACGGTCAGCGCGCCGAACGCGCCTTGCACACAGACCCAGCCGAGCGTCGCCGTCGCCCACCACGGTGACAACGCGCGTGCGTCGCGCCGCCGCTGCCGCCACGCCGCGATCGTGATCGCGATGATCAGCACGCCGACCCCGCCCGCAAGGTAGCGGTGCACCATCTCGACCCAGGCCTTGCCGTGCGTGACCGGGCCGCCGGGCATCGCCGTCTGCGCCGCCTCGATGTGGCCTTGCGCGCCCAGCGGGCTGGCGTTGCCGTAGCAGCCGGGCCAGTCGGGGCAGCCGAGGCCGGAATCGCTGAGCCGCGTGAAGGCGCCGAACAGCACCAGGTCGAAGGTGAGGAACAGCGTCATCACCGTGAGGGCGCGCAGCCGCGTCGCCGGGTGCGCGCGGCGGTGCCGCAGCACGATCCACACCAGCGGGCCGGTCGCGAGCAGCACCGCCACCAGCGCCATCGTGGCCAGCGGGCTCAGGTCATAGGACGCCACCGCGCTCATCTCAACGCGCCGGGCGTCCGGGCTGGTCCCACGAGGCCGACGCGCGCAACAATTTTTCAATGTCGCGCTTCAGCCGGGCCGCATCGGGCTTCGGCGGCACCCGCATCATCCACTGCCCCATCGGATCGACGAGGTAGATGTGCTGCGACAGTACCTGCCCCTCGGCCGGCGCGAGCCAGGCCGCGAGCCGTTCGCGCGAGACCCGCAGCACCGAGGCCGGCGTGCCGACCGAGATCGCCTGCATCACCTCCGGCCGCGGCGCGCCCGCGCCGGTGACGAGCCAGACCTTGTCGACACGCTCCTTCTCGCGGCCGAGCGACTCGCGGATCTGCCGCTGCAGGTAGAGATGGTCTTCGCAGGTCTTGTCGCAGGCCGCGTCGCCGACCACGACGATCAGCCACTGATCGCGCAAGGCTGCGGCCGCCACCGGCTCGCCGCCCAGCGTGCGCAGCCCGAGGTCGTCCGGCATCGGCCGCCCCGGTGTGATCAGCTCGCTGTAGTTGGTGCGGCCCTCGGGCCGGATCACGAAGTAGGTGAAGTACGACGCGATCACCGGCGCGGCGCACACCGCCAGCACCAGCAGCATGCGCAGGCGGCCTGCCGCGGTGCGGCGCTGCTCGTCGGCCAGCGCGGGCGACGGCAGCGAATGCACGCTGAAGTTGAGCGGGCTGTCAGGCACGGCGCCGGAGCCGGGGACGGAGGAGTTGGAACCAGACATACAGACCTGCCATCAGTGCGCACATCGCGAACCACTGGAACGCGTACCCATAGTGCTTGTGGATGTCGACCGCGGGAGCGGGCCAGTGGCGCGACAGGCCATCGGCCGGTTCGTCGAGCTGCTGCACCGACAGCGGCCGCAGCGTCACGCCGACCTCCTTCGCGAACGCCGCGAGGTCGAGATTCTGCCGGATGGTACCGGGGGCACCGCCCGCGAAGTCGAACAGCCGTGCGGGAGGCGGGGCGATCAGCCCGCGCACCTCGACGCGGCCGGCGGGCGTCGGCACGCTCGGCACGCGGGTGCGGTCGACCATGTCGCGCGGTGCCCAGCCGCGCTGCACCAGCACCGCATCGCCGCCCGGCAGCACGAGCGGCGTCACGACGAAGAAGCCCGGCCGGCCGTTCATCTGCCGGTTGTCGAGGAAGACGGTGGCCGCCGTCCGCCACTCGCCCTGCAGGCGCACCGGCCGGTAGTGCTGGGCCTCGGCCTCGGGCGCGGTGCGCGCGAGCGTCGCATCGTCGAGCGGCGCCAGGTGGCCGCGCTCGTCGAGGGCCGTCTGCAGCGCCTGCTTCTGCGCGGCCCGGCTCAGCTGCCACATGCCGAGCCGGGCGGTGATGCCCATGCCCAGCACGGTGGCGATCAGCACGATCGCGGCGAGAGTGCGGGTGGAATAATCGGTGCCCATGAAATACCTGATCGGCGTCGCCTTCGTCCTCATCATCGGCGCGCTGGCATTCGCCGGTGTCTTCATGATGCGCGACGGCCGCGATGGCAAGCCGAAGACGGGGAACATGATGCGTGCGCTCGCCGTACGCGTGGGTCTCTCGGTCCTGCTGTTCGCGATCATCCTGTTCAGCTACTGGATGGGCTGGATCCAACCGACGGGCATCCGCACGAGCTGATCACCGCGAATGAAAAAGAGCGCCGCAAGGCGCTCTTTCCATCCAGCAACTCCCCAGGATCCGGCTCCGCCGGGCCGAGGGGAGGCGCCCCTCGGGGGCAGGAGCGAAGCGACTGGGGGGCCCTGTCTAGAGCCAATACACGACGATGTAGAGGCCGAGCCACACCACATCGACGAAGTGCCAGTACCACGCGGCGCCTTCGAAACCGAAGTGGCGCTGCGGCGTGAAGTGCCCGCGCTGCAGGCGCAGCGTGATGAACAGCAGCATCAGCATGCCGACGAACACGTGGAAGCCGTGGAAGCCGGTCAGCATGAAGAAGGTCGAGCCGTAGATGCCCGACGACAGCTTCAGGTTCAGCTCGCTGTACGCATGGTGGTACTCGTAGCCCTGCAGCGTCAGGAACAGGATGCCCAGCAGCACCGTGATCCACATGAAGGTGATCGTCTTCGCGCGCTGGCCGGCGATCAGCGCATGGTGCGCGATCGTCAGCGTGACGCCCGAAGTCAGCAGCAGCGCGGTGTTGATGGTCGGGATCGGCCACGGGCCCATCGTGCGGAACGGCTCGACCGTGCCGGCCGGCGCCGCGGTGAAGCCCACGCCCGAACTCGGCCAGATCGCCTTGAAATCGGGCCACAGGATCGCGTTGTCGAAACTCGCGAGGTTGGGCACCGCATGCAGCCGCGCCCAGAACAGCGCGCCGAAGAAGGCGCCGAAGAACATCACCTCGGAGAAGATGAACCAGCTCATGCTCCAGCGGTACGAGACATCGATGCGGTCGCTGTAGAGCCCGCCCTCGCTCTCGCCGATCGCGTCGCCGAACCACTGCTTCAGCACGAAGGCCCACCACAGCAGCCCGAACAGCAGCACGTACGCCGCCCAGCCGTGGCCGTTGACCCACTGGCCGGCACCGAAGATCACCAGCAGCAGGCCGAAGGCGGCCATCACCGGGTGCCGCGAAGGCGCCGGAACGAAATAGTGAGGGGCCTGGCCCGAATGCGTCGCTGACGACATGTGTTCTCCTGCTAGTCCGATCTGTCTGTCTCTTGCTCTTCAGCTCGCGGTGGCGACACCGCTGGCCAACACCCACTGCACCAGCACCACGAGCACGATCACGAACAGCGCGGCGCCGAGGACGCCCGCGATGATCAGGTGCACCGGGTTCAGCTGCTCCACATCCTTCTCGTAGTCGCCCGACTTGCGCACGCCGAAGAACGACCAGGCAACCGCCTTCATCGTCATCAGGAACGAGCCGCGGCGCTTGACCGCATCCTTCAGGCCATCGCTCATGAACGAGGCTCCTTCGACACCGCCGCCACCTTGCCGCCCGCCACCTCGAAGAAGGTGTACGACAGCGTGATCGTCTTCACGTCCTTCGGCAGCTTCGGGTCGATCACGAACACCACCGGCCACTGCTTGCTCTCGCCCGGCTTCAGCGTGTGCTCGCTGAAGCAGAAGCACTCGAGCTTGTTGAAATGCGGCGAGGCCTGCTTCGGCGCGTAACTCGGGATCGCCTGCGCGGTCATCGTGCGGTCCTGCACGTTGCGGAACTCGTACATCACCGTCGCGAGCTCGCCCGGGTGCACATCGATCGAACGCTGCATCGACTTGAACTCCCACGGCCCGCGCGCGTTGGCATCGAACTCCACCGTGATCGTGCGGCTCGCGTCGACCTGCGTGTTCCTGCTCGGCGCATCCGAATTGCCCGGCACCGCGCGCTCCGACAGCGACAGCACGTTGACGCCGAGCGCTTCGCAGATCGAGCGGTACATCGGCACCATCRCCAGGCCGAAACCGGCCATCACGACGGCCACCACGACCAGCTTGCCCGCCATGCGCAGGTTGTCGGTCTTCAGGCCTTTGTCGTTCATGGCATCAGAGTCCGCATCACAGCCCGAAGAGAGCGGCCTTGGCCATGAAGCCGATGAAGAAGACGATGGCCACCGAGGCCAGGATCCATCCCAGCCGGCGGTTGTTCTTCTTCTGCTCGGGCGTCATGTCAGCCGATCACCTTGGTGGCGGCCGCGTTCAGCTTCGGYGGGTGCTCGAAGGTGTGGAACGGCGCGGGCGACGGCACTTCCCATTCCAGCCCTTCGGCGGCTTCCCACGGCTTCTGCGGCGCCGGCTCGCCCTTGCCACGCATGCAGGGCACGACGATGAAGAGGAAGAAGTAGACCTGCATCAGCCCGAACCAGAACGCGCCGATCGACGCGACCATGTTGAAGTCGGCGAACTGCATCGGGTAGTCGGCATAGCGTCGCGGCATGCCGGCCAGGCCCAGGAAGTGCATCGGGAAGAACGTCAGGTTGAACGAGATCAGCGAGCCCCAGAAATGGATCTTGCCGCGCGTCTCGCTGTACATCACGCCGGTCCACTTCGGCGCCCAGTAGTAGAAGCCGGCGAACATCGCATACAGCGAGCCGGCCACCAGCACGTAGTGGAAATGCGCCACCACGTAGTAGGTGTCCTGCAGCTGGATGTCGACCGGCGCCATCGCGAGGATCAGGCCGGTGAAGCCACCCATCGTGAACACGAAGATGAAGCCGACCGCGAACAGCATCGGCGTCTCGAAGGTCATCGATCCGCGCCACATCGTCGCGATCCAGTTGAAGATCTTCACGCCGGTGGGCACCGCGATCAGCATCGTCGCGTACATGAAGAACAGCTGGCCGGTGACCGGCATGCCGGTCGTGAACATGTGGTGCGCCCAGACGATGAACGACAGGATCGCGATCGACGCGGTGGCGTACACCATCGAGGTGTAGCCGAACAGGCGCTTGCGGGCGAAGGCCGGCACGATGTGGCTCACGATGCCGAACGCCGGCAGGATCATGATGTACACCTCGGGGTGGCCGAAGAACCAGAAGATGTGCTGGTACATCACCGGGTCGCCGCCGCCGGCGGGGTTGAAGAAGCTGGTGCCGAAGTGGCGGTCRGTCAGCGTCATCGTGATSGCGCCGGCCAGCACCGGCATCACCGCGATCAGCAGGTAGGCGGTGATCAGCCAGGTCCAGCAGAACATCGGCATCTTCATCAGCGTCATGCCGGGMGCGCGCATGTTGAGGATGGTGACGATGATGTTGATCGAGCCCATGATCGAGCTCGCGCCCATGATGTGCATCGCGAAGATGCCGGCATCCATCGACGGCCCCATCTGCAGCGTCAGCGGCGCATACAGCGTCCAGCCGGCCGCCGGCGCGCCGCCGGGCATGAAGAACGAACCCACCAGCATCAGCGCGGCCGGGATCAGCAGCCAGAAGCTCAGGTTGTTCATGCGCGCGAACGCCATGTCGGGCGCGCCGATCTGCAGCGGCACCATCCAGTTCGCGAAGCCGACGAAGGCCGGCATGATCGCGCCGAACACCATGATCAGCCCGTGCATCGTCGTCAGCTGGTTGAACAGCTGCGGGTTGACGATCTGCAGGCCCGGCTGGAACAGCTCGGCACGGATCAGCAGCGCCAGCATCCCGCCCACGATCAGCATCGTGAACGAGAACAGCAGGTACAGCGTGCCGATGTCCTTGTGGTTGGTCGCGTAGACCCAGCGGCGCCAGCCGTGCGGGTGGTGGGCATGATCATCATGCCCGGCGTGGGTGTCGTGGCCGTGGCCGTGCGGATCGAGAACTGCGCTCATGGGTAGCTTCCTTTGGGCGACTCTGGCTTGTTGCTTGCGTTCTTGCTTGCGTTGTCGCTTGCGTTATTGCTTGCGCTCAGCGAGCACTTCCGACGGCTGCACGGTCTGGCCGGTCTTGTTCGACCAGTTGTTCTTCGTGTAGGTGATGACCGCGGCCAGATCGGTGTCCGACAGCTGCTTCCACGACGGCATCGCGCCGTTGTTCTGGCCGTTCAGCACCACATGGATCTGCTTGGTCTTGTCGGCGTCGAGCACGACCGGCGACTTGTCCAGCGGCTTGATCGGGCCGCCGCCCAGGCCGTTCGGCTGGTGGCAGGCGGCGCAGTTCGCCGCATAGACCTTCTCGCCGCGCGCGAGCAGCGCGGGCTGCTCCCACACCTTGGCAGGATCGTCGGCGGCGGCGGCCATTTCCTTCTTCTTGCCGTCGACCCACTTCGTGTAGTCGGCGGCCGAGACCACCTTCACGTGGATCGGCATGTAGGCGTGTTCCTTGCCGCACAGCTCGGCGCACTGGCCGTAGTAGTCGCCGATCTTCTCGGCACGGAACCAGGTGTCGCGCACGAAGCCGGGGATGGCGTCCTGCTTGATGCCGAACGACGGCACCATGAAGGCGTGGATCACGTCGGTCGCGGTGGTGATCACGCGCACCTTCTTGTCGACCGGCACGACCAGCGGGTTGTCGACCTTCAGCAGGTAGTCGTCGCCGGACGGCTTGCCGGAGTCGGACATCTCGCGCTGCGTCACGTCGAGCGTCGAGACGAAGCCGATGCCTTCGCCCTCGCCCTTCAGGTAGTCGTAGCCCCACTTCCACTGGATGCCGGTGGCCTTGATCGTCAGGTCGGCCGCGCTGGTGTCCTTCATCGCGACGACCGCCTTGGTCGCCGGCAGCGCCATCAGGATCACGATGACGAAGGGCACGATGGTCCAGATGATCTCGACCGTGGTGCTCTCGTGGAAGTTGGCCGGCTTGGCGCCCTTGCTCTTGCGGTGCTTGATGATCGAATAGAACATCACGCCGAACACGCCGAGGAAGATGACGACGCAGATCGTCAGCACGAAGTAGTGCAGCCAGCGCTGCTCGGCGGCGATCGCGGTGACCGGCGGGTGCAGGTCGAGCTGGTTGACGGCCGGTCCTCCCGGCAGGCTGTTGACGGCCATGGCAGCCGATGTGGCCAACGCGGCGCCCAGGCCCAGGCTGATCTCTCCCGCCCGCCGCCAAAGTGTTTTCGTCTGCTTCATCATCATGGTCGTTTCAGTTATCCCAAAATCACACCGGAGACAGCCGCGCCGCCCCTTGTTGCCAGCGCCGCAGCGCATGGCGCAATTCCTGCGCCAGCTGGCTGCGCAGCTCGGGCCGCACGAAGCGCCCCACCGCAATCCGCCGCCCCTGGCCCGACAACTCGATCAGCGACTGGTCGCCATGCGCCGGCTCCACCCGCACCCAGGCGGGCTGGAACTCCACCCGCTCGACCTGCGGCCCGTTCGCGACTTCCACCGTCAGCCGGTCATCACGCAGCACGATGCTCTCGCTGTCGGTCGCGTGGCGTGCGTACACCCACAGCGCCAGGCCCAGGGCTGACAGCTCGATCCAGGTGAAGGTCATGATCATTCGCGCCCCCTGGAACCAGAACATCGCGGCAATGCCCAGCGACAGGACGCACAACGACAGGTAGAACGCGAGCAGCTGCCTGGGCGCCATCGAGCAGTTGCGCTTGAGCAGCCAGTCGATCGACCAGCCTGCCGGGCCACCCTCCCCGCGGGATTCGTGACCGAAGCGAAACTCTGCCCGGGGTGCCGAGGGCTGCCACGCCGCCGACGAGCTTGTGGACATACTGCGCCTTCTCCAGTTGCCTCCAGAGATCTGTTCTTCGACGGACCCTCTCCGACCCGCGCTGCCGCACCCCTGGCCGCGCACCCCGGACGAATCCGCATTTTTCAAGCCCGCGAGTTTAGCGCAGGCCGCCACGACGCGGCCCTCAGCGCGAACCCTGGCGCGCGCGCACCAGCGCACGCATGTCGTCCAGCGACACCGTCGTCTCGGCCGCCAGCGGCACGCGCGGCGGTGCCTTGAACGCGTGGCCGTAGGCGACTTCGAAGCTCATCGAGATGCGGCCGTCCGGCCCGGCCAGGCCCTGCAGCCCGGCGTGCAGGCGCTCGCGCCAGCGCGGCGTGCGCAGCCCGGCGAAGCGTTCCGGCGCCGCGTTGCCGCCCAGGCCGCGCAGTTCGGCGAGCAGCGCCTGCGGGCTCGCCCAGGTCAGCGTGATCAGCTCCTGGTCCATCACCGGATCGGCGAAACCGGCCTGCACCAGCATGTCGCCGAGGTCGTGCATGTCGACGAAATCGGCCGCCGGCACGGCCCAGCCGAGGCGGCGGTACAGCGCGCGCAACTCCTTCAGCGTGTCGGGGCCGAAGCACGAGAACATCGCGAAGCCGTCGACCGCCAGCGCGCGCTGCCACTGGCCGAGCACCACCGGCGGGTCGAACACCGCCTGCAGCATCATGTTGGCCCAGACCAGCTGCACGCTGCCGGGCTCGACCTGGTCGGCGGACAGCAC
>NZ_JBFUFP010000136.1:0-8916 GCF_056403375.1 Rhizobacter sp. P2_H2 | reverse complement strand
CGCCAGGGCCGACCGCCCCAGCTGAGCCCCCACAGCCTGCCCCCGGCCGCCTCGCCCACGCGCACCAAGCAATCAAACAGACAGACGCAATCAAATGCCAACCGATCGCCTCGGCCAACTCACGCACCTGGTGATGACGCGCTTCACGTTGAAGGGCGGCACCGTCAAGCTCGATGAATCGGCGACCTTCACCGTGCAGATCAACCCGGCCGACTTCAAGCACACCACCGGCATCACCTACGACAAGAAGAAGACCCAAGGCGATCCCCAGGCCACCCCGAAGTTCGCCGCGGTCGGAGATGAACACGTCAGCTTCGCCCTCGTGCTCGACGGCACCGGCATCGTCCCGCCCGGCGCCAACGGCAAGCGCGAAGACGTGCGCACGCAGATGAAGAAACTCAATGCGGTCGCCTTCCAGTACCTGCCCGACACCCAGGAACCGCCCCTCGTGCGCCTGCTGTGGGGCAGCCTGATCTTCTTCGGCCGGCTCGAATCGATGAACACGCAGTACACCCTCTTCAAGCCGAGCGGCGAACCGCTGCGCGCCCGCGTCGACCTGAGCTTCCTCGGCGCGATGAGCAAGGAGGAGGCCCAGCTCGTCTCCAACCGCAGCCCCGAGACCAGCGTCACGAGCGTCACCGTCGTCGACGGCGACACGCTGCCCCAGCTGTGCGCCGACCACTGCGGCAGCGCCGCCGCGGCCCCCGCGGTCGCGCGCACCAACAACCTGCCCAGCCTGATGGCCCTCACGCCCGGCACGACGCTGGCGATGGCGGCACGGCCCGCCTAGTCGGATCACCCCATGCCTGGCGTCTCCCCCCTCGACAACGCCGACGGCGTCGTGCGCCTGTCGCTCAGCTCCGACGGCACCGAACTCGACGCGACCATCGACGTCATCTCGATCTCGGTGCGCCGCGGCGTCAACAGCGTTCCCTCGGCCCGCATCGAACTGGCCGACGGCGACATGCCGAACCGCAAGTTCCCGCTCAGCGACGCCGCCCACTTCAAGCCCGGCGTGCTGCTGTCGATCAAGGCCGGCTACCAGTCGGCCCCCACCACCGTGATCTTCGAAGGCCTCGTCGTGCGCCACGGCCTGCAGGTGCGCGGCGACAACGACGCCCGCCTGATCGTCGAATGCCGCGACAAGGCCGTGCTGATGACCGTCGGCCGGCACAACGCCAACTTCATCGACCAGACCGACAGCGCCATCATCGAGACCCTGGCCGGCGACCACGGCCTGAGCATCGAGGCCGATGCCACCGAGCTCAGCCACACCGAGCTGGCCCAGCACTACTGCAGCGACTGGGACTTCATGCTGTCGCGCGCCGAGGTCAACGGCCTGCTCGTCATCGCCACCGACGGCAAGCTCGCCGTCAAGGCCCCTGCGGTCGATGCCGAGCCGGCGCTTTCGGTCACCTACGGCATCGACGTGATCGACTTCCAGGCCGACCTCGACGCGCGCAGCCAGCTCGCCAGCGCCCAGGCCTTCTCGTGGGACATCAAGGGCCAGGCCGCGCTCGAAGGCACCGCCAGCGCACCGGTCACGCTGCCGAAGCAGGGCGACATCGATTCCGCCACGCTGGCCCAGGTGATCGGCCTGCCCACCTGGCGGCTGCAGTCCGGCGCACCGCAGCCGCTGGCCGCACTCACCAGCTGGGCCAAGGCGCAGCAGCTGAAGGCCGGCCTCGCGCGGCTGCGCGGACGCATGAGCTTCCAGGGCTCGGCGCTCGCCACCGTCGGCGGCCTGATCGAGCTCGCCGGCGTCGGCACGCGCTTCAGCGGCAAGGTGTTCGTCACCGGCCTGCGCCACGAGATCGCCGACGGCAACTGGACCACCGAGGCCGAGTTCGGCCTCGCGCCCGACTGGTTCGTCGAACGCCCCGACGTGGTCGCGCCACCCGGCGCCGGCCTGCTGCCCGGCGTGCACGGCCTGCAGGTCGGCATCGTGATGAAGCTCGACGCCGACCCGGCCGGCGAACAGCGCGTGCAGGTCAAGCTGCCGATGCTGCAGGCCGCCACCGAAGGCATCTGGGCCCGGCTGCTGCAGTTCCACGCCAGCAATGCGTTCGGCGCGTTCTTCCTGCCCGAGGTCGGCGACGAGGTGGTGCTCGGCTACTTCGCCGACGACCCCTCGCACCCGGTCGTGCTCGGCAGCCTCTACAGCAGCAAGCAGGCCACGCCGTACCCGCTGGAGGCCGCCAACGACATCAAGGCCATCGTCACCCGCTGCCGCGCGAAGCTCGAGTTCAACGAGAAGGACAAGGTCATCACCGTCATCACGCCCGGCAACAACAAGATCGTGCTGAGCGACAAGGACAAATCCATCCTGCTGCAGGACCAGAACGGCAACAAGGTCGAACTCGCGCCCGGCGGCATCACGCTCGACAGCCCGGGCGACATCAAGATCACGGCCAAGGGAACGATCACGCTCGACGCGGTCGGCGCGATCTCCGTCACCTCCAAGGCCGACATCAAGCTCAGCGCCCTGAACATCGCCGCCGAAGCCCAGGTCGGCTTCACCGCGAAGGGCAACGCGAGCGCCGAGCTCTCGGCCGCCGGGCAGACGGTGGTCAAGGGCGCGATGGTGATGATCAACTGACCTGCACGGAAGCACCGCCATGCCGCCCGCCGCCCGCCTCACCGACATGCACGTGTGCCCGATGGTCACGCCCGGCCTGCCGCCGATCCCGCACGTCGGCGGGCCGATCGTCGGCCCCGGCGTTCCGACGGTGCTGATCGGCAAGCTGCCGGCCGCGGTGCTCGGCGACAGCGCGGTCTGCGTCGGCCCGCCCGACACCATCATCCAGGGCTCGACCACGGTGCTGATCGCCAACAAGCCGGCGGCGCGCATCGGCGACCCGACGGCGCACGGCGGCAGCATCGCGATGGGCTGGCCCACGGTGCTGATCGGTGGATGACTCGACCATGGGCCTCGACAGCAACAAGCGCTTCCTCGGCACCGGCTGGGCCTTCCCGCCGGCCTTCGACGGCCGCACGCTGCATGCGCTGACGGTGTCGGAAGACCAGGACGTGCGCGAGAGCCTGCGCATCCTGCTGTCCACCGTACCCGGCGAGCGCGTGATGCACCCGACCTACGGCTGCGGCCTGCAGCGCATGGTGTTCGAGAACATCACCGAGAGCACGCTGACCGAGATCCGCAGCCTGGTCGAGAAGGCGGTGCTGTTCTTCGAGGTGCGCATCACGCTCGACCAGGTCGAGATCGACACCTCGGACCTGTACGAGGGCGTGCTGAAGCTGCAGCTGAACTACACGATCCGCAGCACCAACGTGCGCGACAACATGGTGTACCCGCTGTACCTGAACGATGGTGCGGCGCGCGAGGTGGCGGCATGACCAGCGGAACCTCGCAGAATGAACGCTTTCCACCGGCGCTGGCCGACGGCTACTTCCGCGTCGACGAGCTGCCGTTCGAGGACCGCGTCGCGATGACGGCCACGCTCGCGCGCCAGCTGCGCTTCGTCGACCTCGACAACCGCGAGGCCGGCGACTGGCGCGCGATGTTCGCGAGCGACGTGACGATGGTGCTGGCGCGTATCGCCAGCATCGACGTGCAGGCGCTGCAGGAGGATTTCCTGCACGACGCCGACTCGGCGCCGCTGCCGCGCCTGGCCCACCAGGTGGTCGAGCTCGCGCAGTGGATCGACCTGTGGTTCAAGTCGCTCGACGGGCGCGAGGATGCCGCCTCGCTGGCGTTCCGCGGGCGCATCCACCAGCTGGTCGACCAGCAGCTCGGCGCCGAGCTGCAGTGGGTGCACGAGCGCTTCGGCAAGCGCCGCTGGCAGGACCGCGAGGTCGGCCGCTCGCACGAGCGCCTGGCCGGCATCTGGAGCAGCGGTGCGCCACTGCTCGCGACGGCTGCCGCCGGCCGTGACGAGCGCGAGCTGCTGCGCGAACGCTACTTCGTGTTCCTGGCCGCGATCGACACGCTGCGCGCGCTGGCCCGCGAACTGCTGCCCGGCACGCTGCACAGCGGCACGCACGAGGCGGCGGTCGGGCTGCTGATCGCGTTCCTGAAGGTCTATGAATCGGCGCAGCGCGAGGTGAACCGCTTCACCGCGCGGCACGTCGATTTCTACTACCGCGACTGCCTCGGCTTCGGCCCGGCCGGGCCGGTGGCCGACGAGGTGCACCTGGCCTGCGCCCGCGATGCGCGCGGCGAACGCCTGCTGCAGGTGCCGCAGGGCACCGTGTTCGACGCCGGCAAGGATGCGGCCGGCCAGCCGCTGCGTTTCCACAGCGCGGCACCGCTGGTGGTGACCGATGCGCGCGTCGCGGCGCTGTGCACGCTGCGGATGGAGCGCGATGCGCGGATCTCGCCGGAGTGCGAGTTCGGCTTCGTGACGCGGGCCAAGGCGGCGCGGCCCCCGGTCGGTGTCGCGGACGGCAGCAGCGCCTGGCCGCTGTTCGGCGGCGGCGCCGGGGCGGTCGATGCGCGGCTGGGCCTCGCGATCGCGTCGCCGCTGCTGTTGCTGCGCGAGGGCGAGCGGATGATCCGGGTCGAGTTGCCTGTCGGGGAGGGCTCGGCCGATGGCGCGCAGGCGCTCGACGCGCTGGTCGACGCGGTCACCTTCGCGACCGACCCGGTCACGCTGCGCGATGCCTTCGGCCGGCTGCTCGGCCACTGGCTGCTGTCCGGCAGCGCCGACTTCACCGAAGCGCAACTGCGCCGCATGCGGCTGGCCGCGCACCGCGAGCTGCAGGGGCGCGTGCCGCAGGCGCACAGCGTCGGCGATCCGCTGGTGCTGCTGGCCGGCGCGCAGGCGCCGCAGCGCGTGCTGGTGTTCGAACAGCTGTTCCACGGCCTGCTGAAGCTGCACCTGAGCGCCGCGAACGGCTGGCTGGAGGCCACCGATGCCGATGTCGACCGCCTGCCGGAAGGTGGCCTGTCGATCACGCTACGGCTGCGCCCCGATGCGCCGGCGATCGTCGGCTGCGAGCCCGCCGTGCATGGCAACGACTGGGGGACCCGGCTGCCGGTGCTGCGCATCGAGCTCGGCACGCAGGGCCGGCTCTACCCGTACTCGCTGCTGGCCGACCAGCCGCTCACCGACGCGCGGCTGCGCGTCAGCGCCAGCGGCGTGCGCGACATCGTGCTGCACAACAACCTCGGCCGGCTCGACCCGACCAAGGCCTTCCACCCGTTCGGCCCGCTGCCGACGCTGTCGTCGTACCTGGTGGTCGGCGCGCGCGAGGTGGCGTGCAAGAACATCCAGCGCTTGTCGATGCAGCTCGAATGGGGCGGCCTGCCGCCCGACGCCGGCGGCTTCGACACCCACTACCGCGGCTACCCCGACGAGCAGCGCCGCGGCGATTTCACGGCCGCGCTCGCGATCCTGCGCGACGGGCTGTGGCAGCCGTGCAGCGGGGCTTCGGCGCAGCAGCCGCTGTTCGCGCCGCCGGATGCCGCCGCCTGCCTGCAGCCGATGTGGGAGATCGAGGTCGACCCCGGCTCGGTGCGCAAGCACAGCCGGGCCGGCGACCCGGCGGAGTGGGACGGGCCGCTGCCGCGCAACGGCCTGTACCGGCTGCAGCTCACCGGCCCGCGCGGCGCGTTCGGCCATGCCGCGTACCCGATGGTGCTGGCCGACACCGTCACCGCGAACGCGCGCAGGAACCTGCGCGCGCGCCGGCGCCAGCTGCTGCCGAACCCGCCCTACACGCCGCTGATCGAGCGGCTGACGCTGAGCTACGAGGCGGCCGGCGTGATCCGCCCCGGCGCGCAAAGCCCGAGCGAGAAGGGACCGCTGGAGGCCGCGCCGGACGTGGAGCGCCTGCTGCACCTGCACCCGTTCGGCGTCGACACGCTGCATTCGGCGGCGGCCGGCGCGAGCCACGGGCTGCTGCCGCGGCCCGGCGACGACGGCAACCTCTACATCGGCCTCGCGGCCGGCGAGCCGGGCGGCACGCTGACGCTGCTGTTCTCGCTGCTCGAATCGGCTGCCGACGCGACCCGCTCCGGCGCGGTGCGCGCGCCGGTGCGCTGGGCCACGCTGGCCGGAGACCACTGGCGGCCGCTGCCGGCGGCGCGCGTGCTGGCCGACAGCACCGAGGGCTTCCTGACCTCGGGCATCGTCACGCTCGACCTGCCGGGCGACCTGACGCTGGACAACGAGGTGATGCCGGCCGGCCTGTACTGGCTGCGTGCGTCGGCGGCCGCCGGCTTCGAGGGGTTCGCGGCGCTGCAGTCGGTGCAGGCGCATGCGCTGCGCGCGCGGCGCGTGCTGCCGACCGGGGCGGCGATGTTGCAGATCCTGCCGCAGGGCCGCATCACCCGCCCACTGGCCTCGCTGCCGGGGCTGTCCGGCGTGCAGCAGGTCGGGCCGTCGTTCGGCCTGCGCCCGGCCGAGGACGCGGGCCTGCTGTACACCCGTGCCGGCGAGCGGCTGCAGCACAAGCAGCGGGCCGGCACCGCGTGGGACGTGGAGCGGCTGCTGCTGGCGCGCTTTCCCGAGATATTCAAGGTGCGCTGCCTGTCCGGCGACGAGATCGCCGCGGCCGGCCAGCCGCGGCCGCCGGCCGGCCAGGTGCTGGCGGTCGTCGTGCCGCAGGTGCCGCGCAACGATCCGGCGTTCGCCTGTGCCGCGCCGCGCTTCAACGCGATCGAGCTGCGCCGCATGGCCGACTACCTGCGCGAGCGTGCGTCGCCGTTCGCGAAGGTGGTCGTGCGCAACCCGGTCTACGACCGGCTGCAGCTGCGCTGCGTGGTCGGCCTGGCGCGCGGCGTGCACGAAGGCGAGGCCTTGCAGCGCATCACGCGCACGGTGGTGGCCACGCTGTCGCCGTGGTTCGACGACGGCTGCGGCCCGGCGTTCGACTGGGTCGTGCGCGGCGAAGACCTCGAGGCGCGGCTGCGTGCGCTGGACGGCGTCGACTACGTGACGCAGCTGTCGCTGCTGCACCTGACCTGCAGCGACGCCGGCGTGTACACGCTGGTCGACACCGCACGCGAGGGGCAGGGTGAGAGGCCAGGTGAAGGGCGGGGCGAACGCGGCCACGCCGTCTCGCGCGCCCCGTGGAGCCTCGCGCTGCCGATGCCCACGCACATCGTCACCGCGGCCTCCGCGTTCCCCGACCCGGCGCCGCAGCCGACCGGCATCGCGCAGCTGTCGATCGGCAGCACCTTCGTGATCGGGGGCGGCGCATGACGATCCGCAACCGCAAGACGCTGCAGCACTTCTTCGACGAAGGCCGCTTGCCCACGCGCGACCACTTCGCCGACCTGATCGACTCGATGCTCAACATGAGCGACGAGGGCTTCCACAAATCGGCCGAGAACGGCATCGAGGTGTCGTCGCCGGCCGGCTACGACGCGCTGGTCAGCTTCTACCGCGAGCAGAGTTCGCGCACCGCGCTGTGGTCGATGAGCTACGGCGGCGACCGCGACCAGCTGCTGTTCCACCACGCCGGCGTCGCCGCGTCGCGCGGCCGCAAGCCGGTGCTGGCGCTCGACGCACAGGACCGCGTCGGCATCGGCACCGCCGAGCCGGCCCAGGCGCTGGACGTGGCGGGCGTCGTCGCCTCGCAGGGGCGAGTCGGCAGCTGCCGCTGGCCGGGGCTCGCGCCGGCGCTGGCCGACGGCGAATGGCACGACCTCACCGGCCCGCTCGGCGGCTGCCAGGCCTTCGAGGTGATGGCCGGCGCCGGGCACCCGGGCGGCGGGCGCTTCGCGCTGATGCACGCGATCGCGATGAACACCTACAACCCGACGCGCGGCTGGCTCGACATCCTGTCGCGGCGCAAGCGCATCCGCTGCGACAACACCTGGTACGGCCGGCGCTGCGACAAGCTCGAATTGCGCTGGGAAGGCAGCAGCGGGCGCAACGCCAGCTACCGGCTGCAGGTGCGCTCGAAGTGCGATTACGGCAGCGGCGTGCGCATCCAGGCGACGCTGACGCGGCTGTGGTTCGACGAGACCATGCAGGGGTGCGCGCCATGAGCGGTGAACGCGACGACGCGAGCTTCGCGCGGCTGCGCGAGCAGGGCATCGCCTGGCTGCAGGCCGTCAGCGGCCACGCGTGGACCGACCACAACCTGCACGACCCCGGCATCACGATGCTCGAGCAGCTGTGCTTCTCGCTGACCGACCTGGTCTATCGCGCCGATTTCCCGGTCGCCGACCACCTGACCGGGCCGGCCGGCACGATCGACTACGACGCCTTGTCGCTGCACCCGCCGGCCGAGGTGTTCCCGTGCCGCGCGACCACCGGGGCCGACGTGCGCCGCCTGCTGCTCGATGCCGTGCCCGGGCTCGACGACGCGACGCTGCAGGCGCGCGACGACGGCGTCGTGCACCTGGTGCTGCAGCTGTCGCAGGGCGCGGCCGAGGGCGAGGGCAAGCGCATCGCCGATGCGCGCGCGGCCTTCCTCGCGCAGCGCAATCTCGGCGAAGACCTCGACCTGGCCGTGACCGCGGTGCAGCCGGTCGCCTGCGAGCTGCATGCGCAGATCGAGATCGGCGGCCCGCGCGACGCGGCCGACGTGCTGGCCGAGGTGTACGACCGCTGCGACCGCTTCGTCGCGCGCGCCGCGGTCAGCCGCAGCCTCGACGAGCGGCTGCGCGCCGGCGCGTCGCTGGAGGAGATCTACACCGGGCCGGTGCTGCAGCACGGCTTCATCGACGACCTGCCGATCGGCCAGGACGGCGCGCAGCGGCTGTTCCTGTCGGACCTCGCCGCGGTGGTGCAGGCGGTGCCGGGCGTGGRAGGGGCGCGGCTGTCGCAGCTGCGGCCGGCCAATGCGGCGGCCAGCAACGGCTCGGTCGCCTGGCGCGGCGACAACTGGGCGCTGCGGCTCGCGCTGCCGAGCGACGGCTCGCCGGGCACCATCGGCGTCACGCGGCGCGGCAACCCGGTCGCGGTGGCGCCGGCCGACCTGTGCCGCCGGCTCGAAGACCTG
>NZ_JBFUFP010000135.1:0-8944 GCF_056403375.1 Rhizobacter sp. P2_H2 | reverse complement strand
GCGCCATCCGAGTGAAGGAGCGCATCATGTTCATTGCAGTGCCGCCTGGACCGCCTGCTGGGCGAAACCGAGCACCATCGAGGCGCCCCACGGCGCGGCGATCACCAGCGTGATCACCACCGCGATCAGCTTGGCGCCCTGCGAGATGGCCTGGTCCTGCAGCGAGGTGATCGCCTGCACGAAGGACACCAGCAGGCCCACCAGCGCCGCCACCAGCACCGCCGGCAGCGAGACCACCAGGCACAGCAGCATGGCCTGCGAGGTCAGTCGAACGATGTTGTCGTAGTCCATGGTCGTGGGCTCGCTATTTGTAGGTCAGCACCAGGCCGTGGATCAGCGTCGACCAGCCGTCCATCACGACGAACAGCAGCAGCTTGAACGGGATCGCCACCTGCGTCGGCGTCACCTGCGACAGGCCGAGCGCGAGCAGGATGTTCGCGATGATCAGGTCGACGACGACGAAGGCCAGGTACAGCAGGAAGCCGATCTTGAAGGCCGCGGTCAGCTCCGACAGCGTGAAGGCCGGGGCCAGCACGATCAGGTCGTCGGCCTTCAGCGCCTTCGCCCGCTCCGGCGRCCACACCGCGGCCGCCGATTTCAGGAAGAACGCCTTCTCGCGCGCCTGCGCATGCTTGTCGAGGAACTTGCGCACCGGCTCCTTCGCGATCTCCAGCACCTGGCCGATCTGGCCGGCACTCGAGGGCGCGAAGCCCTGGTCCTTCATCTTGTCGTACGAATCCATCACCAGCGGCGCCATGATGTAGGCCGACACGATGATCGCGATGCCGTTGAGCACCATGTTGGGCGGCACCTGCTGCACGCCGAGCGCGTTGCGCAGCAGCCCCAGCACCACGACGATCTTGGTGTACGAGGTCACCATCATCGCGACGAAGGGCAGCACGCCGATCGCGAACGCGATGACGAGCAGCGGGAGCAGTTCACCCGTGGTGGTCTGCGTCATCGCGTGCCACCATGCGTGTGATGCGGGCGCCCAGCCGCGAGCCGACCGCCACCAGTTCCGCGTGGCCGATCACCTGGCCGCACGACACGAGGCGCAGCCGCGCCTCGGCCGCCGGCGCCCCGAGTTCGATCACGTAGCCGGGCTCGATCGCCTCCAGCTCCGACAGCGGCACCGACACGGTCTCGATCTCGAAACGCACCGGCAGCTCGAGCTCGCCGATCGCATCTGCTTGCTCGCCCGGCTCGGCGAGCAGGTCCTGGTCATCGTCCAACATCTGAAGTCCTCCTTCGACTGTCCATGAATTGCCTTGAATCCGCCCCGGCGCCGCCAGGCAGCGCGCACCGCGCGGCCCCAGCCTGAGCACCGCGGCGGCACCATCCAGCGCCTGCAGGTCCGCAGGCAGCAGCACCACGTCGCCGACCCGCAGCGAGCGCAGCACGTCGATCGACAGCGCGCGGCTCGCGATCACCGCGGCGCCCGGCAGGCGCAGCAGCGAACGCCAGGCGCTCGGCTGGCCGTGCGGCCGTGCCGCACCGCGCAGCGCGTCGTGCACCGGGCCGGGAAGTTGTTGCACGGCGATGCGTGCGATCTCGGCACCGCCGCGGCGCAGGCTGCACCAGCCGCTGCGCGGCACCTGGGCGGCGGCCAGCGGTGCGAGCGACACCGCCTGCACGCCGGGCAGCACGAGGCGCGACAGGCGTTCGGTGGTCTCGCCGAACAGCGCCTCGGCGGCCAGCGCGCGCAGCGGGGCACCGAGGTCGGGCGCGGCGGCCAGCGACAGCGCGGCATCGGCGCGGCAGGCGATCGCGAGGCTGAAGCGGCCGGCGTCGCAGTCGAGCTCCAGCGCGTAGTGGGAGACGCCGCGCGGCGCGCCGGCGGCGTCGGCCACCGCCGCGAGCGACAGGCCGCGCTGCAGGTCCAGCGCCCGCCACAGGGCGCCGAGGCGGCGGTCGTGCAGCAGCCGCGAAGCGCTGGCGGCGGCGGTGCCGACGGCCCCCAGGTGGGTGGCAATCGGCGTGACGGGTTCGATGCGTGCAGCAGCGGTCATGGCGATTCAGTCAATGGTGATGGCGACTTCGCGCCGGCGGTTGAGGGATTCCTCGAGCACCGTGGCAAGTGCGTCGCGATGGGCAAAGAGTAGGTCGCGGGACTTCGACTCGGTGGTCTCGAAGCGAAGCTGCAGCCAGTACGACGAAATCGACAGCGCGAGCGTGGTGTCGGGCAACACATCGGGGCGCAGCGGCATGCGCACCTGCCAGCCTTCGCTGTCGTCGACGGCGCGCTCGTTGCAGAAGCGCGAGATGGTCTGCGCGATCGCGGCGACCACCGGGTGCGTCGGCGCGGCCGCGCGGGCCACGCGGGCGGCTCCCGAGCTGCCGTGCAGCAACGGGTGCAGCAGCTCGGGGCCGGGGACGAGGTCGTCGGCCCATTCGGGCTCGCCATGCTGCTCAGCTTCGGGCTGGCGGGCGACCGGGGCGGCGTGCTCGGGCTCGGCGGAGATGGCGAGTTCGTCTTCGGCGGGGACGTGCGAGGTTGACGGCTCGGCGTCGGGGTGCAGCCGCTCGCCGAACGGCCGCGCACCGCCCGGCTGGCGGCGCTGGCGCAGCAGGTCGGTGAAGCTCGGCGCGCGCAGGCTGTCAGCCGGCGCAGGCTGCTTCGGCAGCGTGCTGCGGTGGACCTCAAACGAGACGGGGCGCGGGCGAGTCATGACAACCCCTCGCCCGGTGGGTACACCGGTCGATCCCCCGGGGGGATGCGGGCCGGCTTGGGGCGGCCCGGCGCTCGGCCCGCCGTCACAGCGCGACCCTGCCGAGCGGCTCGACGCGCACCTGCGAGCCCAGTTCCTGGTACGAGTACACCGCCAGCCACTTCGATTCCGACTCGACGATGCGGCGCACGTAGCGGCGGATGTCCATCGAGGTCACGACCGCGATGCCGGCACGCGGCGTCAGCCCCGCCAGGTCCTTCACGCGCCGCGCGATCGCGCCGACCGCGTCCGGCGCCAGCGCCAGGTAGTTGCCGGCCGGCGTCGGCTTGATCGCGTCGCGGATCATCTTCTCGACCGCCGGCTCCAGCAGCACCGCCGACAGCGAGCCGCTGCCCTGCGTCGCGCGGTGGCTGAGCCAGCGCCCGAGGTCGCCGCGCACGTACTCGGTGAGCATCAGCGCGTCCTTCTCCTTCGGGCCCCAGTTGATCAGGCTCTCGCAGATCGCCCGCATGTTGCGGATCGGCAGCTGCTCTTCCAGCAGCCGGCGCAGCACCTCGGCGATGCGCTGCACCGTGACGACCTTCTGCATCTCGGCCACCAGGCCGGGGTAGTCGGCGCCGACCCGCTCCAGCACCCACTGCACTTCCTGGATGCCGAGGAACTGGTGCGCCTGCTCGTGCAGCGACTGCACCGCGTGCTTCGCGATCACCTCCTCGTTGGACGGCTCGCCGTCCGGCTTCGGGCCGATCACCACCTGGCCGCTGCCGTGCGGCACGTCGTGCAGCAGCAGCTCGTACTCGTTCTCGGCGTGGCTCGCCCGCGTCCACAGCCGGATGCCGGGGAACGGCAGGCCCAGCTGCTCCTGCAGGCCCAGGCGCTCGCGCTCGAACGCGGCGTTCAGCAGGTCGGGCCGCAGCGAGGCCGCCAGCGCCGGCGACATCGTCACCGCGAGCGGCGCGGTGAACGCACTCGCCTTGTCCTCGATCGCCTGGATCTCGCCCTTGCGCGCCTTCGCGCCTTCGCGCTGCAGGCCCTTCAGCGCATCGGCCTCGGCCTCGTGCGACGGCTTGCCCTTGGTCTTACCTTGCAGGTTGCGGCCCAGCATCACCAGCGCGCCGGCCAGCAGCAGGAACACGTACCACGGGAAGCCCGGCACCAGCGCGAAGCCGCACAGGAAGCCGGCCGCCAGGTACAGCGCGCGCGRGCKGCGGGTGCGCGAACACCGGCACGCCCATCGCCTCGGCGTGGCCGCGGATGATCAGCGCCGCGTCGTCCACGCCCTTGGCCAGCACGACCGGCACGCCGGCCTCGTCGGCGCGGTAGCGGATCGCCACCGCGTAGTGCGTCGGGTTGACGACCACCGCGTCGGCGCGGCCCACCGCCTGCTTCGGGTCTTCCTCGGCCAGCTCGCGCGCCAGCTGCTTGCGCTGGCCCTTGATCTCGGGGTCGCCTTCCTGGCCCTTGAACTCGCGCTTGATCTCGTCCTTGGACATGCGCTGGCCCTTCATGAAGTGGTGGCGCTGCAGCGCGTAGTCGAGCGGTGCCAGCACCATGAACAACGCCACCGCGAACAGCAGCACCTTGCCGATCGCGCCCCAGGCGATGGCGCCGATCGCCATCGGCGTCTGGAACACCGCGCCCGAGATCAGCGGCAGCAGCTGCACGATGACCTGCCACATCACCGCGCCGATCACCACCGCCTTCAGCACCATCTGCGCGAAGGTCATCAGCGACTTCAGCGAGAACACCTTCTTGATGCCCTGGGCAGGGTTCAGGCTGTCGAACTTGGGCTGCACCGCCTTCGGCGTGAGCTGGATGCCGACGTGCGCGGCGATGCCGACCACCGCGCCGATGGCCGCCACCACCAGCAGCGGCAGGATCACGAGGCCCGCCTCCATGCCCATCGCGGCGAGGCGCTTCCAGATCACGTCCATCGGGATGTCGCCGGGGCCGATGTCCAGCGCGAGCGAGATCACGGTGCGCATGCGCGCGGCGGCGCTGTCGGCCATCGCCAGCAGCGTGCCGACGACCGCGAGCGTGGAGCCGGCGATCGCCATGTCCTGGCTCTTGGCGACCTGGCCTTCCTCGCGCGCCTTGCGCAGCTTCTGCTCTGTGGGCTCTTCGGTTTTTTCGTCGGACATGGCGTGACCGAATGCAACGGGCGTCGACGGATTGCCGACATCGACAGGCTAGGCGTGCCGGCGGCGCCGGCCGGGGCCGGGCCCGAAGCGGTGTGCGCAAACCCGACGCGAGGCGGCCGGCTTCGTGGCGGCGCTGCCGCGGCGCCCGCAGACGCCCTCACAATGCGGCGCATGCCCGACCTGATCGCCCCGCCGACGGCCGATTTGCAGCGCGTGATCGAAGCGCTGCCCGCCCTCGAAGCCGCCGAAGACCCTGCCCGCCACCGCGGCCTGCTCGAACAGGCGGCGGCGCTGGCTGCCGGCGACGACATCGACGCCCACACGCTCGGCCGCATCCAGCTGCTGATGGCACGGCTGCATGCGCAGCTCGGCGAGTACGAACTCGCGTACGCGCGGGCGCTGTCGGCCAGCGAGCAGCTGGCGCGCGCCGGCGACACCGCGCGGGCGTCGAGCGCGGCCAGCACCTGCATCTCGATCTGCATCGAGACCGGCGATTTCAGCCGCGCGCTGGAGCACCTGCGGCAGACACAGGCGGCCGCCCGCGCGAGCGGCGACATGGAGCTGCTGGTGCGGCTGCTGTTCAACCAGGCCTGCACCTTCCTGTGCGTCGACGAGTTCGATGCGGCGGCGCACTGCTGCGAAGAGGTGCTGAAGGTGGTGGCCGAGATGCCTCCCGAGGCCACGCGCGGCCAGGTGGCGACCACCGCCGAGAGCGCACGCGCGGCGCTCGGTTTCAGCCGCACCTACCTGGCCGATGCGCACGAGCGGCGGGGCCGGCTGGCCGAGGCGAAGTCCGAGCGGCGGCGCGCGGCCGCGGTGCTGCCGAAGGCGAACGAACGCAGCCCGCTCGCGTCGCTGCACATGGTGATCTATGCGCGCTCGCGGCTCGGCGACCTGGAGGGGGCGCGCCACACCGCGTCGATCTTCCTGCGGCGCGTGCGCCAGCTGCCGCGCGCGCCGCGCTGGATGGCGCAGGTGTGGCTGACGATGGGCGTGTACTACCAGCACGCCGGCAAGCCGGGGCGGGCCGCGGCGCGCTTCGAGCGGGCGATCAGCGCGATGCGCAGCATCCGCCACGACGGCGAGCTGCCGAACACGATGCAGATGCTGGCCAATGCGCATGCCTCGAACGGCCGGCATGCCGATGCGCTGCGCTGGCTGCGCCAGGCGCATGCGGCGCGGCGCCACACGCAGCCCGAGCAGGAGCGGCTGCACTACCGCATGGCCGCGCTGGAGCGCGACGCCGAGGAGCGCCGGCTGGAGCGCGAAACCGCGATGCTGCATGCGCAGCGGCTGGCGGTGGTGGGCCGGCTGATGGCGCAGATCTACCACTCGCTGGGGGCGCCGCTGGTGGCGGCGCGGCAGGCGCTGTCGCTGTGCATCACGCAGGCCGACCACCTGACGCCGGCCGAGCTGTCGGCGGCCATGCGCGGCGTGGTCGCCCACATCGACGAGGCGACGGCGCTGACGCGCCAGCTGCGCATGTTCTCGTACCGCGCGGCGCCGCAGGCGATGGTGCTCGACCTGCCGCTCGCGCTGCAGGAGGCCTGGAACGGCATGGCGATCGGCCGCTCGGGGCCGCGCGAGCCGCTGGTGCTGCGCGGCGTCGCGCCGCCGCAGGTGCGCAGCGATGCGCAGCGGCTGGCGGTGCTGCTGCGCATCCTGCTGATCGAGATCGAGCGGCTGGGCGGTGCGCAGGCCCCGCAGGTGCTGCTGTCGATGAACGGCCCGGCGGTGCGGGTGCTGTTCGCGTCGCCGGCGCGCGAGGCGGATGCCTCGGCGGTCGGCGGCGTCGGCTTCACGCTGTGCGAGGAGATCGCGCGCGAGATGCAGGGCGGGCTGTGGCGCATGGATGCGCCGGCGGGGGAGTTGCGGGTGGCGCTGGAGTTGCCAGCGGAGCGGTAGACACGCCGGGGTGGCCGAGCAAGGATCAAGCAGAACTCCGTGGAACCGGCTTTGCCGGGCCACTGGAGTTGCCCCCTTGAGGGGGAGGCGCGTCAGCGCCTCGGGGGTGGGCCACTAACGACTGAGGCTGCGATAGATCGCCATCACGTTCTGCACATACGCCTGCGTCTCCGGGTACGGCGGGATCTCCCGCCCGTACTTCATCACCGCGCCCTCGCCCGCGTTGTACGCCGCGACCGCCAGCTCCGGCTGGCCCTCGAACATGTTCAGCAGCAGGCGCAGGTAGCGCGTGCCGGTGCGCAGGTTAGCCTCGGGCTCGAACAGGTTGCGCTCGGCATCGGCCAGGCCCATGCGCGACGCGGTCGCCGGCATCACCTGCATCAGGCCGATCGCCCCCTTCGGCGATACCGCGTTCGGGTTGAAGCGCGACTCCACGTGCACGATCGCGCGCAGCAGGTTCACGTCGGTGCCGAAGGAGCGCGCCACCGCCGCAATGATCGGGTCATAGGCGGTGATCCGCTCGGCCGGCGGCGCGTTCACCGAAATGGCCACGCCCGACGGCGGCAACAGCAGCATGCTGCCGCCGCGCCTCTGCACCTCGGCCGCCAAGGCCGCATCGGACAGGCCGAGGATCGAGGCCACGTCCTGCGACGTGAGCGGCTGGGCCACCCGCACCGGCGGCAACGCCGCCACGCACTGCACGCCCCCCTCGGCAATCAGCCGTGCACTCTGGTAGCGGTTGCCGAACGCATCGGTGCAGTCGTAGGCGGCACCGGCCTGCGAGGCGGCCCCCGCGATCAGCGCGCCGATCGACGCGCGCAAACCATGCGAACGCATGACGGCCTCAGTACGCCGCAGCCATCTGGTCCGCACGCCCGCGGCGCGCCAGCGTCTCGGTCGGCGTCTCGCGGAAGTACTTGCGGTACGAGGTGACCAGCGTCGAGCGGTTGCGGATGCCCCAGCGCGCCGCGGTCTCGATCACGCTGTGGCCCGGTGCGTCGTCGCGCAGCAGGTCGGCACGGATGCGCTCGACGCGGCAACGCTGCATCACCTCGCCCGGCGTCATGCCCAGGTGGTTCTTGAAGGCCCACTGCAGCGCCCGCTCGGTCACGCCCATGTCGTCGGCGATCTCGCGCACGCTCAGCTCGGCGCAGTCCAGGTGCTCCAGCAGGTAGCGGTAGGCGCGGCGGTACTTCGCCGGCAGCCGSATCTCGATGTCGTCCTTCACCGCCACCGGCGCCGCCGCGCCCGGCCGCGCCGCGCGGTCGTCGAACGCCGATTCGGTGCGCACGCACTGCATCGATTCGAGCGCATAGCGCTGGTAGTGGCGCATCGATTCGTCGACCCGGCCCGACAGCGCGCACACCTTGGCCAGGCAGTACGACAGCTCCATGCGCCAGCGSTGGCGCCCGCCCATCTCGGCCTCGCGCGACTGCAGCGGCTCGAGCGTGGCACGGGCCAGCTCGGCCTGGCGCTGCGTGATCGCGACCAGCGCGGTGTCCAGGCGCGCCTGGCGCTCGAGCGTCGCGAGACCCAGCGTGCGCAGCCCGGCCACGTGCTCCGGCAGCGCGGCCTGCGCGCGGGCATCGCCGCTGCCGGCCATCACCAGGTCGCGCAGCTGGCGCAGCCGGCGCGCCACCAGCGCGAAGCGGCCGTAGGCGCTCATGCACTGGTCGATCGCCGCCACCGGCTGCAGCTGGGCCGAGGCCGGCATGCGGTCGACCATCGGCGACTGCCAGAACACATGGTCGCGCAGGTCGTCGTGCGCGCGGATCTCGCTTTGCGCGAGCAACTCGACGCGCACCAGGCTCACCATCATCGCGAGCTGCGCCGAATCGTCGTCGCGGGCGATCTCGCTCGCATCGTCGAGCGCCTGCATCGCGCGCTCCTTCTGGCCGAGGCCGTGGCGGGCCATCGCCATCGCGCACAGTGCCTCCACCTTCTGCGCCGGCGTCGCGGCCTCGTCGACGGCCATGCGGCCGAAGCAGGCCGCGGCCGTGCCGTAGCGGTGCTGGTACAGGCTCAGGAAGCCGGTGCCGCGGCACGACACCACGCGCACCGTGCCGCGCTGCGCGCCGCCGGCCAGCTTGACGGCCAGGCGGTAGGTTTCCTCGGCCTCTTCGGCGCGGTCCAGCGACAGCATCAGGTCGCCGCACAGCTGGGCCAGCTCGCTCAGCATCTCGTCGCCCAGGTGGGCCGGGCGATCGCCCAGCAGCTCTTCGGCCTTCG
>NZ_JBFUFP010000134.1:0-8964 GCF_056403375.1 Rhizobacter sp. P2_H2 | reverse complement strand
CTTCTGCATGGGCGCCGCGTGGCGCGGCCCGAAGGACCGCGACATCKAGAAGGTGGCCGAGCTGGTCAGCGCGGTCAAATCCCTCGGCCTGGAGACCTGCGCGACGCTCGGCATGCTGGAAGACGGCCATGCCGAGGCGCTGCAGAGCGCCGGCCTCGACTACTACAACCACAACCTCGACACCGCGCCGGAGTTCTACGGCGACATCGTGCGCACCCGCCAGTACCAGGACCGGCTCGACACGCTGCAGCGCGTGCGCGGTGCCGGCGTCAAGGTGTGTGCCGGCGGCATCGTCGGCATGGGCGAGACGCGGGCGCAGCGGGCCGGCCTGATCGGCGCGCTGGCCAACCTCGATCCGTACCCGGAATCGGTGCCGATCAACAACCTGGTGCAGGTCGAAGGCACGCCGCTGCACGGCACGGTGCAGCTCGACCCACTGGAGTTCGTGCGCACGATCGCGGTGGCGCGCATCACGATGCCGACCGCGCGCGTGCGCCTGTCGGCCGGGCGCCAGGCGCTGGGCGAGGCGGTGCAGGCGCTGTGCTTCACGGCCGGCGCCAATTCGATCTTCTACGGCGACAAGCTGCTGACCACCGGCAACCCCGACGTGCAGGCCGACCGCGCGCTGCTCGACAAGCTGGGGATGCGGCCGGCATGAGCAGCCACCCGGTCCAGGACGCCGTGCCCGGCCGCAAGGCGGTGACGCTGCACCGGCTGCGCGAGATGCACGCGGCCCGCGAGCCGATCGCGATGCTGACCTGCTATGACACCAGCTTCGCGCGGCTGCTCGATGCGGCCGGCGTCGATTGCCTGCTGGTCGGCGATTCGCTGGGCATGGTGCTGCAGGGCCAGGCGAGCACGCTGCCGGTGACGCTGGACGAGATGGCGTACCACACGCGCTGCGTCGCGCGCGGCAACCGCGGGGCCTGGCTGATCGGCGACCTGCCGTTCGGCAGCTACCAGCAGGGGCCGGCGCAGGCGCTGGCGAGTGCGACGGTGCTGATGCAGGCCGGCGCGCAGATGGTGAAGCTCGAGGGCGGCGGCTGGACGGCCGAGACGGTGCGCTTCCTGGTGGAGCGCGGCATCCCGGTGTGCGCGCACCTGGGGTTGACGCCGCAGTCGGTGCATGCGCTGGGCGGCTACCGCATCCAGGGCCGCAACAACGAAGCCGCGGCGACGCTGCTGCGCCATGCGCGCGAGCTGGCCGATGCGGGCGCCGCGATGCTGGTGCTGGAACTGATGCCGGCGGCGGTGGCGAAGCAGATCACCGACGCGCTCGACATCCCGGTGATCGGCATCGGTGCCGGCGTGGCCTGTTCGGGCCAGGTGCTGGTGCTGCACGACATGCTCGGCATCACGCAGGGCAGGCTGCCGCGCTTCGTGCGCAACTTCATGGAGGGCAGCGCCGGCATCGGCGACGCGATCACGCGCTACGTGGCCGACGTGAAGGCCCGCCGCTTCCCCGACGACAGCCTGCACGGCTACTGAGCTTTCCACCGCGATGAAAACCGTTCATTCGATCGCCGACCTGCGCGCGGCACTCGGCACGCCCGGTGCCTGCGCCTTCGTGCCCACGATGGGCAACCTGCACGAGGGCCACCTGGCGCTGGTGCGGCAGGCAAAGCGGCAGGGGCTGCCGGTGGTGGCGAGCATCTTCKTGAACCGGCTGCAGTTCGCGCCGCACGAGGATTTCGACCGTTACCCGCGCACGCTGGCCCGCGACAGCGAGCTGCTGCAGGGCGCCGGCTGCGACCTCGTGTTCGCGCCCGACGAGCGCGAGCTGTACCCGCAGCCGCAGACCTTCAAGGTGGTGCCCGATGCGGCGCTGGCCGACATCCTCGAAGGGCATTTCCGGCCGGGTTTCTTCACCGGCGTGTGCACGGTGGTGATGAAGCTGTTCGCCTGCGTGCAACCGCGCATCGCGGTGTTCGGCAAGAAGGACTACCAGCAGCTGATGGTGATCCGGCAGATGACGCAGCAGTTCGCGTTGCCGATCGTGATCGAGGCGGGCGAGACGAGCCGGGCGGAGGACGGGCTCGCGCTGTCGTCGCGCAATGGGTACCTGGGCGCGGCGGAGCGCGAGGAGGCGGTGGCCTTGTCGCGCAGCCTGCGGGCGCTGGCTGAGGGCTTTGCCGCAGGCGGCCAGGCGCTCGCGCAACTCGAGGCCAAGGCGATGGCGGATCTGGCGGCGCGTGGATGGCAGCCGGACTACCTGACGGTGCGGCGGCGCGCCGACCTGCTGCCGCCCGGCAGCGGCGACACGGCCGGCTCGCTGGTCGCGCTCGGCGCGGCGCGGTTGGGGCAGACGCGGTTGATCGACAACCTGGAGTTCTGAGGCAATTCAGAGACCCAGAAAGTATCAAATTTGATACTTGCTACCTGTTAAGTATCGATTACGATACTTTCATGGGTGATTTCTCGGTCAATCTGGTGGTGCTGGGGCAGTCCTTGCAGGAGATGCGCAAGCAGCGCGGCCTGCGGCTGGTCGACGTGGCCCACATCGCCGGCATTCCCCGCCTGAAGGTGATCCACGTCGAAGCCGGCCGACCAGGTGTCGCCGCTTCGTCCTATGCACGGGTCGCAGCGGCACTCGGAGCCCAACTGCAGGTGGCGCCCGCCCGGCGACCGACGCTGGACGAGATCAGCGCCCTGTTGAAAGACGGCGATGAGTGAATCGCCCACCAAGGTGCTGGTTCACACACCGTAAGGTCTGTCCGGCATCTTGCAGCGCGATGGCAGCTACCTGTTCTCTTTCGCACCCGATGCCACGCCCGAGTCGGCGCCAGCGCTCGGCATGCCGTTGCGCGCCCGGCCGTACGAGTTCCCGTCGCTGCATCCGATCTTCCAGATGAACATGCCGGAAGGCTTCGTGCTGGAGCAACTGCGCAATCGACTCGCGAAGACCACCGGACTCGATCCGCTGCTGCTGCTGACGGTGATCGGGTCGCAGGCACCCATCGGCCGGTTGCGCTTCACGCTCGAAGGGCAGGCCGGGAACGAAGCGCCTGTGCGAGGCGAGTCCCTCGCTGAACTGCTCGCACACGGCGGCTCACGGGAACTCTTCGCCCGCCTCGTCGACAGCTACCTGATGCGCACCGGGTTGAGCGGCGTGCAGCCCAAGGTGCTCGTCCCCGAGCGCGTCAGCGACGACATGCGGCCCACGCCCAAGGCATCGCTGCCCACCTCAGAACTCATCGTCAAGTCAGGCCTCGGCGAATTCCCGGGCCTCGCGATCAACGAGTTCATCTGCATGAGCATCGTGAAGCAGGCCGGCGTGCCGGTGCCCGAGTTCCACCTGTCCGACGACGGCGAGCTGTTCGTGATGCGCCGCTTCGACCGGCCGCCCGACGGACGCGTCCTCGGCTTCGAGGACATGCTGGCCCTGGCCGGCCGCGCCGCCGACCAGAAGTACGTCGGCAGCTACGAACTCGTGCTGAGGCTGCTGCACCTGTACTGCTCACCCGAGCAACTGCCCGCCGCGCGCGAGCAGCTGTTCGACATGGTGGTGCTGTCGTGCATCCTCGGCAACGGCGACGCGCACATGAAGAACTTCGGCGTGCTGTACGACAGCCTGAGCGGCGCGGTGCGCATGGCACCGGCCTACGACATCGTCTGCACGCGGCTCTACATTGCCGACGACAACCTGGCGTTGAACCTGGAGGGCAACCGCAGCTTCTTCGCGGCACGGCTGGGCTTGCTGGACTTCGGCCTGCGGTGTGACATGCCTAAGGCCCGGATCGTCGAGCGCACCATTCAGCTGTGCGAGCTGACCTTCGCAACGCTGGCATCGCTGGACAGGGTGGCCCGGCGCCTGCCCGGGTTGCGAGAACTCATCGCGCAGCAGACGCAGACCTGGCTCGACACCTTCAAGCGCTTGCAGCAGGCCTGACCATCGATCTCACGCGGCAGCGCGCATCCACCCCACGATCCCCTCGATCACCCGCTCCCGATCCGCCTCCGCGGTGAACGTGTGATCCGTGCCCTCGTGGTACTCCAGCTGCAGCCGGTCCCCGAACGGCACGTCGGGGAACGCGTCGATCAGTTGCTCGCGGTAGTTGTGATGGTCTTCGCGTTCCGCCGTCAGCACCGCCAGGAACCGGTTGCCCGAACGGTGTGCCGCCGCATAGGCGTTCGACAGGAAGGCCTTGGCCTCCGGCGAATCCAGGTCGGCACGCGGCCCCTCTTCCGGCACCTCCGCATGACCCGCCCCGCCCATGCGCTGTCCCAGCGCATGCCACAGCGGATGCTTGCCCCGCGCGATGTTCATCCAGCTGCTCAGCCGCGTCGCGCGCCGCGCATAGTGGTTCAGGTAGTAGCGCGGCGTGTGCGGGATCGACGGGTCCAGCAACACCAGCCCCGTCACCCGCGGATCCCGCCCCGCGTACACCACCGCATGGTCCGCGCCCGAGCACAGGCCGACCAGCACGAAGCGCTTGAAGCCGCGCACTGATTCCAATGTGTCGAGCGCGTCCTTGATGTCGGCCAGGCTCGCCTCCAGCAGCCCGAGCCCGTCGTCGCGCGGTTCGCTGTCGCCGATGCCCGAGAGGTCGAACCGCACCGCGTCGAAGCCCTGCCCCGACAGCCGCCGGCACAGCTGCACCGTCATCCGGTTCGCGCCGACGCGGTGGATGATCCCCGAGTTCAGCACCACCACCGCCGGCCGGCCGGGCGCCGTCGCCGCACCCTCCGCCGCCGGCGTCACGATGCCCACCAGCGCCTTGCGCGGACCCATCAGAAGCACCTGCTCGTTCACCATCAGCTCCACCACTGCGCAACGCGCTGCAACACCTTCACCGGCACCGCGCCGGCCCCCGAATGGTGGTCCTCCAGCCAGGCGGGCTGGCCCTCGACCTGTTCGACCGGCAATGACCCGACCGCCTCGCCTGCCACCGATCGAACCACCAGCGTGCGCGCCGGCAACTCCGCCGCTGGCAGCACCAGCCCGCGCAGCTCGGCCGCCATCGCCTCGCTCAGCGCAAAGCCCATCACCTCATGACCGCCACCGTGCTCCGGCTTGCGGGCAGGCGCTGCGGCCAGCAACTCCTTCAGGTACCCCTCGCCCGACACCACCGGATCCCACAGCACCAGGCTGTCGACGTCCTTGCGCCGCCGCGCCGCCACGGCCGCGGCCAGCGTGCCGCCCAGCCGCAGCCCCACCAGCCCGATACGTGCTGCATCGGTCGTGTCCTTCAGCTCGTCGATCGCCGTCTCGATGTCGGCCTGCCAGCCGGCCAGGCTCGCGTCCAGCATCTCGCCGGCCGAGTCGCCGGTGCCGAACCAGTCGAAGCGCAGCACGTGCACGCCGGCCTGGTTCAGCAGCGTCGCGAGCTGCTTCATCGCACGGTGGGCGCGCAGGTACTCCTGGCCCCACGGCGGGCACAGCAGCACGGCCCGCGTGCCGCTGCCGGCCGCCGACGCCCGCGCCGGGCTGTACACGCCGAACAGCCGCCGTTGCCGGGTGCCGAAGAAGAATGGGTTCATGGGCTGGGCAAGTGATCGGAAAAATCAGCAGAGACATGCGCGGCGCCCGCAGCCGCGATCTGGCGAAGGTTCTGGAAGAAGAGCACGCGCGGATCCATGCGCCAGCCGGTGCGCTGCTCCACCGCCACCGCGACACGCAGCGACAGCAGCGAATGCCCGCCCAGCTCGAAGAAGTTGTCCTCGGCGCCGACCCGCTCGATCTGCAGCGTCTGCTGCCACACATCGGCCAGCAGCCGCTCCAGCCCCGGTGCCGGCGGCTCGTACGCGGCCACCGGCGCGACGTTCTTGAACGGGTCCGGCAACGCCGCGCGGTCGACCTTGCCGTTCGGCGTCAGCGGGATCGCGTCGAGCGCGACCACCAGCGACGGCACCATGTAGTCCGGCAGCTCGCGCCGCAGGTGGCGCCGCACCTCGCTGACGGTCAGGTCCTCGCCGGGCTGGTAGACCACGTAGGCCACCAGCCGCAGGTCGCCGGGCCCCGCCTCGCGCGCGATCACCACCGATTGCCGCACCGACTCGTGCCCTGCGAGCACCGATTCGATCTCGCCCAGCTCGATGCGGAAGCCGCGGATCTTCACCTGGTGGTCGATGCGCCCCAGGTGCTCCAGCCGCCCCTGCGCCGTCCAGCGGCCGAGGTCGCCGGTGCGGTAGAGCCGCGCACCCGGCTGGGTCGAGAAGCGATCGGCGATGAAGCGATCCGCCGTCAGCTCCGGCCGGCGGTGGTAGCCGGTCGCGACACCCGCGCCGCCGATCCACAGCTCGCCCGGGATGCCGGCCGGCTGCAGCTCGCCGGCGCGGCTCAGCACATGCACCTGCGTGTTGTCGATCGGCCGGCCGATCGTGACCGGCGCACCGCCGCCGATCACGCGCTCCGCGGTCGACCACACCGTCGTCTCGGTCGGCCCGTACAGGTTCCACAGCTCTCCGGTGCGCGCGAGAAGCGCATCGGCCAGCTCGCGCGGCAGCCCCTCGCCGCCGCACAGCGCGCGGAAGTTGGGCCCGCCGGTCCAGCCGGCTTCCAGCAGCAGGCGCCAGGTGGCCGGCGTCGCCTGCAGCACGGTCGCGCCGCTGGCCGCCAGCGCCGCCGAGAGCGCAATGCCGTCGGCCGCCGTCTCGCGCGAGCACAGCTCGACGCGCGCGCCCACCAGCCACGGCAGGTACAGCTCCAACCCGGCGATGTCGAACGAGACGGTCGTCACGGCCGCCAGCACGTCACCGGCCGCCAGCCCCGGCTCGCGCCGCATCGAATGCAGGAAGTTCGCGAGCGCGCCGTGCGGCACCACCACGCCCTTCGGCCGGCCGGTGGAGCCGGAGGTGTAGATCACGTAGGCCGGGTCGTCCGGTGCCGGCGCGCCCGCGAGGTTGTCCTCGCTGCCTGCGCCCAGCGCGACCGCATCGGCCAGCACGTCCAGCAATTGCACGCCGGGCGGCAGCGCGATGCCGTCGGCCGCATCGCCGCCGGCCACCAGCACGCGCGCGCCGCTGTCCTCCAGCATGTAGGCGAGCCGCTCGGCCGGGAAGCCGGGGTCCAGCGGCACGTAGGCGCCGCCGGCCTTCTGCACGCCGAGCAAGGCCACCACCAGCGCCAGCGAGCGCTGCAGGCACACGCCGACCAGCTGCCCCGGGCCGACGCCCATCGCGCGCAGCCGGTTGGCGACGCGGTTCGCGCGCGCATTCAGCGCCGCGTAGGTGAGCGAGGCGCCCTCGTAGCGCACCGCCTCGGCCTCGGGGCTGCGCGCGACCTGGGCCTCGAACAGGCGTGGGTAGACATCATTGGCATGCGCGGCGGCGGTGCCGTTCATCTCGACCCGCAGCCAGCGCTGCTCGTCGGCGGTGAGCATCGGCAGCTTCGCGAGCATCGTGGCGGGTGCTTCCATCAGCGATTCGAGCAGCATCCGATAGTGCCCCGCCATGCGCCGGATCGTCGGCTCGTCGTACAGCTCGGTCGAGTACTCGAACAGCACGCTGCCGCTGACGGCCGCCTCGATGTACAGCCCCAGCTCGAACGGCGCCGCAGCGCGGTCGATCGCGACCGGCTCCCATTGCAGCCCGGGGAACTCGATGCCGGTCATCGGCGCGTTCTGCAGCGTGAACAGCACCTGGGCAAGCGGCGGCAGTGCCGGGCCGCGCATCGGCCGCAGTTCCTCGACCAGCTTCGCGAACGGCAGCTCCTGGTGCGCATACGCCTCCAGCGCGGTGCTGCGCACGCTCGCCAGCAGGTCGGCGAACGCGGTGTCGTCGCCGCAGCGGCTGCGCAGCACCAGCGTGTTGATGAAGCCGCCGACCAGCCCTTCCACCTCGCGCTGCTCGCGGTTGGCGATCGGCACCGCCACCGCGATGTCGGCCTGCCCGCTGTAGCGGTGCAGCAGCGTCACGTACGCGGCGAACAGCGTCATGAACAGCGTGCAGCCATGCCCGCGGCTGAAGGCCTCGAGCGATTCGATCAGCGCGGGGGGCAGCACGTCGGCATGCCAGGCGGCGCGGTCCGACAGGATCGTCGGCCGCGGGTGGTCGGTCGGCAGCAGCAACGGCGCCACGCCGTCGAGCTGGCGGCGCCAGTAGCCGAGTTGCGTTTCCAGCAGCTCGCCCTGGAAGCGCTCGCGCTGCCACACCGCCACGTCGCGGTACTGCACCGCGAGCGGCTGCCACGCCGGCGCGGCGCCGCGGCGGAACGCCGCATAGGCCTCGGCCAGCTCGCGGCCCAGCACGCCGTACGACCACTGGTCGCCGGCGACGTGGTGCATCGCGAGCAGCAGCAGGTGCTCGTCGTCGGCGACCTGGACCAGCAGCGTGCGGAAGACCGGTCCGCGGTTCAGGTCGAAGTAGGCGCGCGCGGTGTCGGTGGCCAGCGCGATCGCGGCCTCCTCGGCCTGCCGGCCCTGCGCGCGCAGGTCGTGGAAGGGCAGCGCGAACGGCTGATGCGGCTGCACCGTCTGCATCGGCCGGCCGTCGATCATCGCGAAGGTGGTGTGCAGCGTCTCGTGGCGCTGCACCAGCGCGTCGAGTGCCCGCTCCAGCGCGGCGCGATCGAGCACGCCGTGCAGGCGCAGCGCGACCGGCATGTTGTAGGCCGAGCTCTCCGGCGCCAGCTCGTGCAGCAGCCACATGCGCTCCTGCGCGAACGACAGCGGGCTCGGGCCGTCGCCGGCCAGCCGCGTGATCGCCGCGCTCGCTGCGGCCGGCGCACGGCCGGCCTCGATCGCCCGCGCCAGCTCGTGCAGCACCGGGTGCTCGAACACCGCACGCAGCACGAAGCCGCGGTCCAGCGCCTGGCGGATGCGCGCCGTCACCTGGGTCGCGAGCAGCGAGTGGCCGCCGAGCTCGAAGAAGTTGTCGTGGCGGCCGACCTCCTGACCCACATCACCCAGGCCCAGCACGTCGCGCCAGATCGCCGCCAGGCCCTGCTCGGTCTCGCCCTGCGGCGGCTCGACGCGCCGCGCGGCCGTCGCAGCCAGCCCTGCCGGCGCCGGCAGGGCCTGGCGG
>NZ_JBFUFP010000133.1:0-8992 GCF_056403375.1 Rhizobacter sp. P2_H2 | reverse complement strand
AGCGTCGCGTTCGGACTCGTCTTCAGGCTCAGCAGCACCTGCGGCAGCCGGTGCAGCGCGAGCCCCTGGTCGGCGCGCGCGCGGTCGGCATGCAGCTCCACCAGCAGCCCGGTCGCATACGGGCCGAGCAGCAGCATCGCCGGGTGCAGCGTCTGCGCGACGACACCGCCCTCCAGCGCCCGCACCTGCGCGACGCTGACATAGGGGTTCATGTCGGTGAACCAGCCCAGCGGCCCGAGCCGCTCGGTCACCGACAGCTCGCCGCGCTGGTGTCCGGCCTGCGCGATGAAGCCGTTCTCGCTGCGGAAGTTGCGGCTGATGCGCTCCAGCGTCAGCAGCGTGTCGGTGTGCTCGCCGTAGAACGAATGGTCGGCGAACAGCGCGTGGCCGGCGCCGAGGTCGCCATCCCCAAGGCCCTCCAGCCGCGCGCGCGCATCGCCGCGCGTGTCGCTGGCCGCCATCTGCAGGCGCAGCTTGTGGCGCGCGTCGACCTGCCACGAGAGGTCGCTGCCGACCACCGCATTGCGGTCGTCGTCGGCCGCGTCGCGCAGGCTCAGCGTCGCGCCCCAGGTGGCCTGCTCGCCGAGGCGCACCCGGCCGCGCGCCATCAGCGCCTGGGCCGTCACGTCGCGCACCAGCGGCACGGTGGACCAGGTGCCGGGGTACAGCACCGCGCCGTCGCCGCTGTCGCGCGTGGCGATCGCGAGCCAGTCGCTGCCCTCGCTGCGCCGCGTCAGGCGCGCGCCCCACTTCGGGTCGGCGATGCTGCGCGTGTAGACCAGCGGGATCGGCGTGTCCAGCAGGTCGGCCCCCTCCAGGAAGAAGGCCCGCTTCTCGGGATAGAAGATGCCGAAGCGCGCATTCGCCGACAGCTGCGGCGCGTCGATCTCGACCTGCGAGAAATCCGGGTTCACGGTGGCGTCGACGAACCACGATGGCCCCAGGCGCGCCTTGATGTCGACGCCGGCGCGCGTGGTGTTGCCGCGTTCGTCACTGGCACCGGTGCTGCGCCGGTCGTGCCGTTCCGCCAGCACGTAGGGCGTCAGGTTGACGTAGGCCTGCGCGTCCGGCAGCGTCAGGCCGCCCAGCGCGGGGTTGCGGCACAGGAAGCAGTCGGAGTAGCGCGACAGCGCCACCGAGGTGTACAGGTAGCGCTGCTCGCGCGGGCGGTTGCGGGTGACCAGCAGTGTCCAGGTGTCGACCTGCCCACGCTCGCCGTAGCGCAGGCTGCTGAACGGAATGCGGAACTCCGCCGTCCAGCCGCCCTCGGCCCGCGCGGTCGCGACGCTGAAGTCGAAATCCTGGTCCAGGCTCTCCTCTCCGCTCGCCTCGTTGTAGGTGCCGTCGGAGACCGAGCCGACCGGGTTGGCGCGGAACAGCTGCGCGAACGAGCGCTTGCCGATCGGGTCGATGTAGAGCGTGACCTGGTCCTGGTCCTTGCCGACGCGATCGCGCCGCGACCAGGCGTAGCGCAGCGCCTCGGGATCCGGGTCGCGGCTCTCGACGAAGACGTACAGCGCGTCGGCGTCGTGCATCAACCGGTACTGCGTCTGCACCTGCGGCGCGCGCCCGGATTGCGGGCTGTACTCGCTGAAGTCGCCGTAGACCGGCGCAGCGGCCCAGCAGGGCTCGTCGGCGCGGCCATCGAGCACGATCGCGCAATCGGATGTGCCGGCCTGCTGGCGTGCCGGCGGTGCCGGGGGCGCCGCGGTCTGCGCGATGGCACTCGACCACCCGAACCCCAACACCCACCACGACACGACGGCGATCCACGATGCCCCTCGCACGCTCGCCATGCTCAACGCCGGTTCAGGTCGATCAGGTCGTGCGGGCTGCTGCCGTACATCGCCATCTGCTCCTGCTGCAGGCCGGCAGGGCGGCAGGCGTCGACCTCGTCGAGCCGGCGCAGCAGCGTCACGCTGCCCTGGCGGTGCTTGTGCGGCTCGACCAGCGACAGCAACTCGAAGCCCGCGCCCATGCCGGCCTGCAACTGCTGGCGGCGCAGCGCGTTCGCACACGGCCCGGGGATCACGACCTTGGCGGTTGCGCCCCCATCGGGCACGTCGACATCGACATGCGTGTAGTGGATCGCCGCCAGGCCGCCGTCCGCGTCGAGCAGCGGCCAGAAGCGGTTCAGCAGGTCGGGGTAGTCGAGCTGGTGGCCGCAGTCCAGCCACATGAAGCCGAACGGGCCGGCTTCGGCCGGCAACTGCACGTCCTGGAAGCGGCAGCGGTGCAGCGTGAACAGCGGCGACAGGTTCAGCCGCTCGAGGATCTGCAGGAAGCGCTGCAGGCGCGGCTCGTCTTCCGAGAAGTCATCGATGCCGTGCAGGTGCGCCGCATGGCCGGCATGGTCGTAGCCCGGGTGCAGCACCTCGTGGCGCGCCGGGTCGGTGAGCGTGCCGCCGGCGATGCGCGCATCGTGCTGCGCCTCGGTGCGGTTGTCGGCCAGCGCCTGCAACACGAACAGCGTCGAGTAGCCGAGCCCGACGCACAGCACCGAGCTCGGCCGCTGCATGCGGACCATCGAGTACAGCAGCAACGCCGCGTGCTCGGTGCCCATGCCGGGGTCGAAGGCGTGGTGGGCGATGTCCAGGAAGTGCGCATTCAGCGGCATGGGGGTCCCTCAAGCAGAAGAAGCCGGCGGGGTCGGGGTCAGGTCGAACGCGATGCACACGCGGTCATGCCCGGCCACGAAGGGCACGGTGCCGTGCCACAGGAAGGACGGGAACATCACCAGCGTGCCGGCGGCCGGCTGCACGATGAAATCCGGCGCCGCCGGGCGCGGCGCGGCCGGCAGCAGCCAGTCGACGTGCGTCGGGAAGCGCAGGCAGCCGGCGTGCGGCGGGCCGGTCATCGCCGGCACGTCGACGTAGTACACGCCGCTCACCAGGCCGGCCTCGTGGATGTGCAGCTCCTGGTAGCCCTCGGACTGCAGCATCACGCCCCAGGCCGTCACGCGCAGCCCGGCGTTGGCCAGTGCCTGCGCGTCGTGCAGCGGGGCGGCACCGTCGTCCGCGTCGTCGTCCTGCAGGAACGCCAGCAGGCTGTCGGTCAGCAGCCGCTGCAGGCGCCGCACCACCGGCGCGTCGTCGTGCAGCAGCTCGCCGGTCTGCCAGCCGTGGCGCGTCGCCTTGTCGGCGCGGTCCCAGGTGAGGCTGGGGTGCGCGTACAGGTGCGCCGTCAGCTCGGCGTGGAAGGCGCGCATCGCGGCCGGGTCGGCGCTGAGCGGGCCACTGCGCGCCACCATGCCGGCGGGGTCGTAGGCCTCGGCCGCCTGGAGCGGATCGCCATGGCCGTGCAGCAGCACCCCCAGGCAGGCCTGCGACTTGACGTGGCCCGGCGCGAGCGCGAGCGCCTGCTGCAGCGCACCGATCGCGTCGCGGGCGTGGCCGTCGGCGGCATGGCGCATGCCGAGCGCGCACCACAGCTGGTGGTCGCGCGGGTGCTGCGCGAGCGCGGCCCGCAGCCGGGCGTGGGCGGCCGCGGACGGCAGGGCCAGCACGCAACCCGACAGCGCGGTGGACTGGGGCGACAGCTCGGAAGAAATCTGCAACGGCATCGGAAACGGCATCGGACAGGACATCGCTGAGGGGAGCATCGGTGACGAGCAGGCGCCGCGACCGCCCCACCAGGAGGCCGCGGCGCGACGCTCCGCGCTTAGCGGGTCGCCTTCTCGGTGGCGACCGGTGCGGCCGCCTTCTCGCCGGGCTTCACCTGCACGGTGAAGGTGTCGGCGTTCCAGTCGACCATCGCCTGGCCATGCGACGAGGCATTGCCATGCAGTGCGGCGCTGGTGCTGCAGACGCCGGCGAAGCCGGTCGCGAGGCCGGCGTACACCAGCGTCTTCAGCTTGCGGGAGGCCTTCTTGGCCGGGGCGTTGACTTCGATGTTTTCTGCCATCTCGATTCCTTTTCAGGGTTTGACAAAAATCCGCTGCCACTGCGAGGTGGGCAGCGCTCCGCTCGGGGGATGGCCGTGACCACCTCCCAAGTCAGGTGGGCCGGGTTGCCGCGCCAGGGCGCGCCGCCGGCAGAAGAAGAACGCCCCGCGGGCCTACGCGGCGCGCGCGGGTGACCGCTCCGGCAGCATTCCCGCCTTGCGGTCGAACCACTCGCGCAGCCCGGGTTCGTCGAAGCGCTCGGCCAGCGCGAACGCGGCGTCGCGGGCCTTCACCGCCGCCGCCGGCTCGCCCAGCCCGTAGCGGGCGCGTGCCAGCTCGACCAGCAGGAAGGCGCGGTCGACCTCCTCGCTGCCGTTCGCCTCGATCGTCGTGATGCCGTCGCGCGCGGCCTGCGCCGCCGCCGCCCAGTCGCCGACCGCGTTGGCCACCAGCGCGACCAGGTAGTCGGCGCGTTCCACCTGCATCCAGGTGCCGGCGTGCAGCCAGATCGCCTTGCAGCAGCGGGCGGCCCGGCCCATCGCGGTCCCGACCAGCGGATCGACCCGCGCCGGCGACGCGGGCGACTGCGCCCGTTCCAGCCAGGCCGAGACGGTGTTGTTGATCGCGCGCGCCGCCATCGGCAGCACCGGCCCGCCCGCCGGGGCGGTTTCGAGCGCCTGCACGCAAGGCAGCAGGCTCGCCACCACCAGCAGCGGGTCGGCGGTGCCGGCCAGGTGCTGCAGGGTGCCCAGGCGCACCGCGGCGGCTGCGAGCGCCGGGCCGCAGGCGAGCGCCTGCGCGAGTTCGCTCTCGGCCTGCCAGGCCTGCAGCGCCGCACCGCTCATCGCATACGCGACCGCACGGTTGCGCAGCAGCACCGGCGGTGGGCCGGGCAGCGCCGGCAGCGCATCGAGCAGCGCGCGCGCGCCGGGCCAGTCGCCGCCCTTCTCGCCGATCACGTGGTTCACCAGCCAGCTGTACGACGCGAGGTCGTCGACGCCGAGCGCCGACGGCGCGATCGCGCGCAGCCGCGCCGCCGCGCCGACCAGGTCGGCGTCGTGGTCCTGCATCAATGCCGATACTTCTGCCAAGGCCATCTCAACTCTCCAGGGTGGGTCGCAAGGGGTTCTGGGCGGGCTCGGCCACCTGCACCTGCGTGCTCTTCGTCAGCCGGGCCGCGCAGTACGAGCGCAGCAGCGGGCCGAACAGCAGGTACACCGCGCCGAGCCACAGCGTGAATATCGCATCGCCGATGTGCTGGCTGCCGCGCAGCCACGAGGCGTAGGCCTTCTTGAATTTCACCTTCCAGACCAGCCGGCGCACGATTGCCTCGGAGCCGACCACGGCGAGCAGCGACGCGCGCGCCTCGCGCTCGTGCTTCTCTTCGTCGATCGCGATGCCGCGGAACACCTCGGCGGCGGCCGGCAGGTGGCTGCAGGCGCGCGCATAGCCGTTGAACTGCGCGCAGATCGCCTTCTCGCTCTCGTGCGCGAACGCGAGGAAGTAGTGGATGTCGTTCGCCGATTTCACCAGCACGCTGCGCGAACCGGAGCCGCCCTGGAAGCGATCGCGCGCCAGCTTGTGCGCAACCTCCAGGAAGCCGTCGGAATGCTCCATCTCCTCGAGCAGGTTCTCGAACAGCATCAGCTGCATCCTGGGCACGCGGGTGTGGCCGAGTGCGTTCAGGTACTGCCAGGCGCTGTCGAATTCGACCTCGGAGAATCGCTTCAGCGTGCGGGCAGCGTGCTGCGAATCGATGCGCCACGAGAGCGGCAGCAGCGCGCGCGTGACCGCATTCCTCAGGTGAGTGCTCCACATGGCGGGGTCTCCTTGTGATCGTCGTGATGGGACAAGAGCGGGGACAGGAACGGAGGCAGGGGCCGGTCGGCCGCCGGGTGGCCGTGCCACGTCAGCAGCCGCCGCGAATGCAGGAAGCTGCAGAAGGCTTCCAGCGTGTCGATCTCGAGTTCCAGCACCTCGGCCAGCTCGGCCAGCGGGCGGCGGCCGTCGAAGGCGTCGCACAGCCGGGCCGTGTCGGCGTCGAGCGCGCACGGCAGCGCGTAGAACGCGGTCGCGCCCAGCACGCCGGGGGTGGTCGGGTCGCTGCCGTCGGGCGGTGCCTGCCAACGCGCCCGCGGGTGCAGGCGCGGGCAGCGCAGCGAGCCGGCGTTGCCGGGGTGCTGTGCGTCGCGCTTGATGAAGACGTCGAACCAGTCGACCGGCGGGTCGACGGCATCGTCATCGTCATTGCCAACACCAGCGCGGTGCGGCTCGAAGCGGTCGGCCAGCAACTGCCCGCAGGCGTCGGCGGCCGCCGGGTCGCCCTGGTGCCAGCCGTCCTGCGGGAACTCGGCGGCCACCGCCAGCGAGCCACCCGGCGGCAGCAGCTCGGCCAGCTGCTGCAGGCACTCGGGCGGTGCCCGCAGGTGATCGAGCACGTTCAGCGCGAGCACCATGTCATACGACAGGCGCGACATCCCCGGGCCGACCAGCCGGGCCACGCCGGCCCGCGCGGCGCGCCGCTGCAGGAACAGGCGCTTCACCGGATCGATCTCGACCACGTCGGTCGCGATGCCGTTCAGCGCGAGCAGCAGCGCGACGTGGCCGGCGCCGGCGCCGTAGTCCAGCGCGTGGCGCGGTGCGAGGCGCAGCAGCTGCCGCGCGATGCCGGCATCGGCCGGCTGCTCCGGGCCGAGCAGGTGCGCCCAGACGTCGTGGACGAGGTTGCACAGGCCGACGTAGGCGTCGGTGACCGGCTCGTCCCACGGGCGCAGCACCTCGGTGCGGAACTGCGGCAGTGCATCGATCTCGTCGCGCAGCGCAGTCGGCAGCTGCGCGATGAACTCGATCAGCGCGTTCGCGCCCTGGTTCGCCACCTCGCAGGGGCCGGCGGCGCGTGCCACCTGGGGCAGGTCGTCGTGGCGCAGCGTGCCGCGCACCAGGCGGCACAGGTGTTCGGCGAAGTCGACGGCCTCGGCCGGCCGGCCCGGCTGCCAGCCGTCGGCAAAGCGTTCGCGCAACGCGGCCAGCGGCACCGGCGCGAGGCTGCGCGCCGCGATGATCTGTCTCAGTTCGTCGAGCATCGTGCAGTCCCCGCTCAACGCGCCGGAATGCGGCGGCCGAGCAGGCGCTGCACCGCCGCGCCGTAGGCCGGCAAGGCGGTGGCGCCCCGCAGCCGCTCGACCAGCTCGACGCGCGCATCCGCCCAGGCGGCCGGGCCGCCGAGCGGCAGGTAGTCGCGCATCGCGTCGAGGTCGGCCGCGTTGCCGGCGAGCGCCTGCAGCAGGTCGAGGTAGCTCGGCATCTTGATGGCGACGCTGGTGTGCAGCGATTCCTCGGTCAGCGCGCAGGCATGGTGGAAGGTGCCGCGCGGCAGGTACAGCAGGTCGCCGGGCTCGAGCTCGATCGTCGCGTGCGGCGCCTTGTCGTCATAGGCCACCGGACCGCCGTAGCCGACGATCGGGTTGACGTGCCGCTGGTCGGAGACGAACCAGCGCTTGCGGCCCGAGATCTGCAGCACGAAGATCTCGCCGCAGTCGTAGTGCGGCGCGAGGCCGGGGTGGTCCTTCTGCGAATAGAACAGGCTGGTCTCGACCTCGGCCGAGAAGGCCTGCGCGAACGCGAGCTTCAGCGCCATCAGTTCGGGGAAGTGCGCTTCCTGGCCGAAGCAGTTGGCGGTGGCGCCGTTCAGCAGCAGCTGGCGCACGCGGTCCAGGCGCGGCGCGCGGGCGACGCGGCCGTCCATGTCGATGTACTCGTGCACCAGGTCTTCGTGCGGCACGAAGCCGCTGTCGATGTACATCTCCGGCAGCCGGCGGTACTGCCACGGTGTGCCGCTCTCGACCAGCCGGCGCAGCGTCGCGGCATCGGCGAGCGATGCGAAGCGGTCGCTGCCGTCGGCCAGGTAGAGCGGCTTGCGGTCCCAGTACTCGGCGCAGAAGTGCTCCCAGTCGACCGGGTCGATCACCTGGGCGACCCGGGCCTGGCTGGCACCGAGCAGTTCCGCTTGCGAGGCGCGCTGGTTCATTCGGGGGCTCCTTCAGGGTTGGGGGGGCCGCGCCGATGGGGCGGCCGATGGTGCGGCGGACGGGGCGGCGGTTGCGTGGGCCGGGGGATTGATCGGCGTGTGGGCCGCGAGCCGCGCCTCGACCAGCGGCGTCAGCAGCAGCGCGAGCCGCTCGGCGCCGGCGGGGGACAGGTGGGAATCGCCGTCCAGGTACAGCGGCGCGGTGCCGTCGCCGGCGGCCAGCAGGTGCGTGGCCTGGGTCGCGTCGGGGAAGGGGCTGTCGAGCGTGGCCACGTCGGGCCGCGGCGACGGCAGCGAATGCGCGCGCCATTCCAGGTCGAAGCGGCCCTTCCAGGGCACGACCGCGAAGACCAGGTCGGCGTCGCGCTGGCGGCGCTGGTCGGCGTAGCCGCTTGCGATGCGCTGGTTCAGCACCGTGGCCGCCACCGTCGACTGCGCGCTGAAGCCGAGCGGCGTCGGGTGCTCGCTGCGCTGCGAGCGGTCCCACAGCTCGGCCCCGAACTGCACCAGCCGCAGGTTCATCCAGGCGCAGCGCAGGGCCGTGGCCTCGGCGCTGAAGGTGGTCACGTAGCCGCAGGTGGCGTGCGCATTGCGGAAGATCCGGTAGGCGTCCCAGGTGTCGTTCTCTTCGGTGTGCACCACCACCACCGGCTCGGTGGCCGGCAGGCCGGCGAGCGTGGCCAGGTAGTCGGTGGGGCCGAAGCCCGGCACGCCGTGGTTGACGACCTGCACGCCGGCGCCGAGCCGCTGCTGCAGGCGCGCCGCCAGCGTTTCATCGTCGGACAGGCCCCAGCCGAAGACCTGCGAATCGCCGACCAGGTGGACGCGCAACGGGGCAGCGGCGGCTGGCGCGACGGCTGGCGTGGAACCCGGCGTGAAGCGATTTCCGGCCGCATCGGTCGAGACCGTGACCGTGCGGCCGAACTGGTACGCGAGGGTGTGCAGGCCGCGCGCGAGCCGGTAGCGCGCGACGCCGTCGTTCGGCTCGAACACCTGCGGCGTGAGCGTGGCGCCGCCGAGGCCGACGCGCAGCGCGAGCTCGGCCGCGCCCAGCGCCAGCAGCAGCGCGAGCGCGGCCCACG
>NZ_JBFUFP010000132.1:0-8998 GCF_056403375.1 Rhizobacter sp. P2_H2 | reverse complement strand
GGATCAGCTCGTGCGCGAGGTTGCAGTACAGCACCACCTCGAAGCCGTTGCCGCGTGCCGGGCGCGATTCGTTGAGCGCCTGGAACATGTACGCGAAGGCCTGCTCCGACTGGCCGAGCGAGGCATAGCAGCCGGCGATCACGTTCAGCAGCATGCCGAGCTCGTCGTGCTTCAGCACCGCCAGGCCCTCGGCGCGCAGCGGCAGCGCGCGCTCCAGCGATTCGCGGTACTTGCCCTCGCGCCACAGGCAGCGCGCGATGCCGACCTCGGCCAGCAGGTGGCCGGCGCGGTCGTGCGTGGCGTCGAAGCAGCGGTCGGCCTCGGCCAGCTCGCCGGCGGCTTCGAGCGGTGTGGAATACCAGATCAGGTGYAGCCCGCGCACCAGCCGGGCCCAGCCTTCGGCGGCCTGGTCGCCGTGCGCGAGGCTGCGCTCGAGCGCCTGGTCGGCCAGCGCGATGCAACGGCGCGAGTCGCTGTACAGCAGCCGCCATGCGCGGCGTGCGGTGGCGAGCGCGGTGGACGTCGATCGTCGGATGGGCGGCGCTTTCATGGCACCGGATTGTCATCGCTTTTGGCGTGTGCCGGCATCCCCAAGCTTGCCGGCAGGCGCCGGCCCGGCTACATGCTGCGCCGGTACTGCCCGCCCACCTCGAACAGCGCCGCGGTGATCTGCCCGAGCGAGCAGCAGCGCACCGCGTCCATCAGCACCTCGAACACGTTGCCGTTCGCGATCACCGCCTGCTGCAGCCGCGCCAGCATCGCCGGCGCCGCATCGGCATGCGTTGCATGGAAGGCGGCAAGCCGCGCGAGCTGCGACTGCTTCTCGTCGTCGGTCGAGCGCGCCAGCTCGATGTGATCCTGCACCGGGTCGCCGTGCGGGTTGCGGAAGGTGTTGACGCCGATGATCGGGTACTCGCCGGTGTGCTTGAGCATCTCGTAGTGCATGCTCTCCTCCTGGATCTGGCCGCGCTGGTAGCCGGTCTCCATCGCACCCAGCACGCCGCCGCGCTCGGCGATCTTCTCGAACTCGGCCAGCACCGCCTCTTCCACCAGCTCGGTCAGCTCGTCGATGATGAACGCGCCCTGGTTCGGGTTCTCGTTCTTCGCCAGGMCCCATTCGCGGTTGATGATCAGCTGGATCGCCATCGCGCGGCGCACGCTGTCCTCGGTCGGCGTCGTGATCGCCTCGTCGAAGGCATTGGTGTGCAGCGAGTTGCAGTTGTCGTAGACCGCGATCAGCGCCTGCAGCGTGGTGCGGATGTCGTTGAACTGGATCTCCTGCGCATGCAGCGAGCGGCCCGAGGTCTGCACGTGGTACTTCAGCTTCTGGCTGCGCTCGTTGGCGCCGTAGCGCTCGCGCATCGCCACCGCCCAGATACGCCGCGCGACGCGGCCCAGCACGGTGTACTCCGGGTCCATGCCGTTGCTGAAGAAGAAGCTCAGGTTCGGCGCGAAGTCGTCGACGTGCATGCCGCGCGCGAGATACGCCTCGACGAACGTGAAGCCGTTGCTCAGCGTGAACGCGAGCTGGCTGATCGGGTTCGCCCCCGCTTCGGCGATGTGGTAGCCGCTGATGCTCACCGAGTAGAAGTTGCGCACCTGGTGGTGCACGAAGTATTCGGCGATGTCGCCCATCACCTTCAGGCTGAACTCGGTCGAGAAGATGCAGGTGTTCTGCCCCTGGTCTTCCTTCAGGATGTCGGCCTGCACCGTGCCGCGCACGTTCTGCTGCACCCACGCGCGGATCTTGTGCAGTTCATCGTCGCTCGGCTCGCGGCCGTTGTCGGCCTGGAAGCGCTCCAGCTGCTGGTCGATCGCGGTGTTCATGAACATCGCGAGGATCGTCGGCGCCGGCCCGTTGATCGTCATGCTGACGCTGGTGGCCGGGTTGCACAGGTCGAAGCCGCCGTACAGCACCTTCATGTCGTCCAGCGTCGCGATGCTGACACCGGAGTTGCCGACCTTGCCGTAGATGTCGGGCCGCAGCGCCGGGTCGTTGCCGTACAGCGTGACGCTGTCGAACGCGGTCGACAACCGCTTCGCCGGCATGCCTTCGGACAGCAGCTTGAAGCGCCGGTTGGTGCGGAAGGCATCGCCTTCGCCGGCGAACATGCGCGTCGGGTCCTCGCCCTCGCGCTTGAACGCGAAGGTGCCGGCGCTGTACGGGAAGCTGCCGGGCACGTTGTCGAGCAGCAGCCACTTCAGGATCTCGCCGTGGTCCTCGAACTGCGGCAGCGCCACCTTGCGCACCTTGGTGCCCGACAGGCTCTGCGTGGTCAGCGCGGTGCGCAGTTCCTTGTCGCGGATCTTCACGACGTACTCGTCACCCGCATAGGCGGCCTGCAGCTGCGGCCACTGCGCCAGCAGCTTGCGCGACGCGGCATCGAGCCGCTGCTCGCGCTGGTCGGCGAGCTGCGCCGCGGCATTCGCGTGAGCCGGTTGCGCCGCATCGGCCTCCAGCAGCATGCGCGCCGCACCACGCAGCTGCTGCACCTCGCGCGCGAGCCGGGCCTGCGCGCGCGCGTGCTGCTTGTAGCCGCGCACCGTGTCGCTGATCTCGGCCAGGTAGCGCACGCGCGCGCCGGGCACGATCGGCACCTGGTGGGTGCTGTGGCGCGTCGCGGCCGGCGGCAGCACGCCCGCGCGCACCGGCATGCCGAGGGCGGCCAGCCGCGGCAGCAGCGCCTGGTACAGCGCGGTCACGCCGTCGTCGTTGAAGCGGCTGGCCATCGTGCCGAACACTGGCATCTCGTCGGGCCGCGTGCCCCAGGCCTCGCGGTTGCGCTGCACCTGCTTGGCCACGTCGCGCAGCGCGTCGGCCGCGCCCTTGCGGTCGAACTTGTTGATCGCGACGAACTCGGCGAAATCCAGCATGTCGATCTTCTCGAGCTGGCTCGCGGCACCGAACTCCGGCGTCATCACGTACATCGGCACGTCGACCAGCGGCACGATCGCCGCATCGCCCTGGCCGATGCCGGAGGTCTCGACGATCACGAGGTCGAAGCCGGCGGCGCGGCAGGCGGCCAGCACGTCGGGCAGGGCCTGGCTGATCTCGCTGCCGAAGTCGCGCGTGGCCAGGCTGCGCATGAAGACCCGCGGTCCGGCCCGCCACGGTGCGATCGCGTTCATGCGGATGCGGTCACCGAGCAACGCGCCGCCGCTCTTGCGGCGCGACGGGTCGATGCTGATCACCGCGACGTGCAGTGCGTCGCCCTGGTCGAGGCGCAGCCGGCGGATCAGCTCGTCGGTCAGCGAGCTCTTGCCGGCGCCGCCGGTGCCGGTGATGCCGAGCACCGGCGGCGCGTTCTGCTGCGCGACGGCGTGCAGCTCGGCCTTCAGGGCCTCGGGCACGGCGCCGTTCTCGAGCGCGGTGATCAGCTGTGCCAGCGCACGCCGCTGCGGCTCGCCGCGGCCTTGGATCGCCGCCAGCGCCGTGGGCGCATGCGGCGACAGGTCTTGGTCGCAGCGCATCACCATCTCGCCGATCATTCCCTGCAGGCCCATGCGCTGGCCGTCTTCGGGGCTGTAGATGCGGCTCACGCCGTAGCGCTGCAGCTCGGCGATCTCGGCCGGCACGATCACGCCGCCGCCGCCGCCGAACACCTGGATGTGCGCGCCGCCGCGCTCGCGCAGCAGGTCGACCATGTACTTGAAGTACTCGACGTGCCCGCCCTGGTAGCTGCTGATCGCGATGCCCTGCACGTCTTCCTGCAGCGCCGCGGTGACCACCTCGTCGACCGAGCGGTTGTGCCCCAGGTGGATCACCTCGGCGCCCATGCCCTGCAGGATGCGCCGCATGATGTTGATCGCCGCGTCGTGGCCGTCGAACAGGCTCGCGGCGGTCACGAAGCGCACCTTGTGCGTGGGCCGGTAGTCATGACTGCCCCTCGTCGAAGGGGTACCTTCGCCGATCCCCCGAGGGGATGCCGGCCGGCTTGGGAGCGGCCCGGCGCTCGGCCGGTTGCGCGTTGAAGGATCAGCGGTCATCAGTGTCTCCGTGTCAGCGCACGCGCAGCTTCGCGAGGTCGTCGCTGGCCGGCGGGTAGCGCAGCTTCAGCCCGAGCAGCGCGCGCTTCACCAGCGTCGCGATCATCAGGTTGCGGTGCGTCTTCGAATCGGCCGGCACCACGGTCCACGGCGCCCAGCGCGTGCCGGTGGCTGCGATCGCATCGGCATACGCCTGCTGGTAGGCCTTCCACTGCTTGCGCACGGTCAGGTCCTCGGGCGCGAACTTCCAGTTCTTCGTCGGGTCGTCCAGCCGCTCCTGCAGCCGGGCGCGCTGCTCGTCCTTCGAGATGTGCAGCATGAACTTCAGCACCACGGTGCCGGTCTCGGTCAGCATGCGCTCGAAGTCGTTGATGTGGGCGTAGCGCTGGCGCGCCTGCTGCGGCGTGATCCAGCCGTTCACCACCGGCACCAGCACGTCTTCGTAGTGGCTGCGGTTGAAGACCATCACCTCGCCGGCACCCGGCACCTTCTGGTGGATGCGCCACAGGAAGTCGTGGTCGCGCTCCGGGGCGGTCGGCGCCTTCCAGCCGACCGTCTGCACGCCCAGCGCGCTCATCTGGCCGAACACGCCGCGCAGCGTGCCGTCCTTGCCGCTGGTGTCGGTGCCCTGCAGCACCACCAGCAGCTTGAAGCGGCGGTCGGCGAAGAACAGGTTCTGCAGTTCGTCGAGCTCCAGCGCCAGTGCATCGACAGCCGCCTTGTCGGCCGGCTTGTCGCCGGTCGAGAACGGCTTTGCGCCGGGATCGATCGCGGAGAGGTCGAAGGCGCGCTTCTTGCTCCCGGCGTCCGCATACTGGAAATCCGCCCCATCCGGTGCCTTGGTCGTCACGTGGACTCCGTTCGTTGCAATTGACGTATACGTCAATCGCGAGTGTATCGCCGATACTTCGCAGCGGGCGGCCGCACTCCGTTGCGGGGAATCATGGTCTACCCGACCCGATTCCGGCGGCACAATCGCGCCGTTCAGAAGTACAGCGCCGGAGGGGGCGCCAGGGCAGAACATCAGGAGTGGTTCCGTGCCGAGCATCAATATCCCCGTGAAGACGCCGGAAGGCGTCGACGAGTTGGGCAGTCGACAACGAAAACTGGGACAGCGGCATCGCACGGTCTTGCTGCTGGTCGATGGTCGCAGGCGCGAGAGCCAGGTGCGGCAGCTCGCCGTGCAGGCCGGGGTGCCCGACCAGATCTTCGACGAGCTGGTGGCCATGGGCCTGATCATGTTCACGCAGGGCACCGGTTCGATGCAGGGCAATTCCGGCCTGGCACCGCTCGATGTCGACCTGCCGCTGGACACCGTCTCCGGCCCGTTGCCGCCGTCGCTGAGCCTGCAGCCGGAGTCGGTGCTCACCGATTCGATGCTCGGCGAGTTGCCGATCTCCGACCTGGCGCCGCTGGACGAAGCCGACGCCGCGCTCGACGAAGCGCGCGCGATCCTGATGCGCGCCGTGAAGGCCGAGGCGCCGGTCGCCGGCTCGCTGACGCTGATGCGCCTGAAGCGGGCGCGCTCGCGCAACGACATCGAGGCGCTGCTCGACGAAGTGGAGCAACGCATCACGAAGCCGTTCAAGGGCATCTGGGCGGCGCAGACGATTGCCCGCGTGCGCGACCTGCTGCGCACCGTCAACTCGCCGTCGGCGGCCTGAAGCGGCTGGCGCGCGGCGGGCYCGGGACTTTCCCGGGTTTGCCGGATGCCGGCCTGTCGCCCGGGCGGCAGCGGTTACCCTTGCGGCCATGACGTTCCTGGCCATCGACATCGGCAACACGCGGCTCAAGTGGGCGCACTACGGCAGTCCGCAACCGGGCGCGCGGCTGCTGGCGCACGGCGCCGTCTTCCTCGAAACCATCGACCGGCTGACCGACACCGAATGGAAGAACCTGCCGCCGCCGAGCAGCATGCTGGGCTGCGTGGTGGCCGGCGAGGGCATCCGGCGCGAGGTCGAGGAGCAGCTGGAGCAGCTCGCGCACTGGCAGATCGAGCCGCGCTGGGTGGTCTCGACCGCGCATGCCGCCGGCGTCACCAACGGCTACGACCACCCGAACCGCCTCGGCACCGACCGCTGGGTCGCGTTGATCGGCGCCTGGCAGCGCGTGCGGGCGGCCGGTGCGCCGCGGCCCGCGCTGGTGGTGATGGTGGGCACGGCCGTCACCGTCGATGCGCTGGATGAAACCGGACGTTTCATCGGCGGCATGATCCTGCCGGGCTTCGGGCTGATGCTGCGTGCCCTCGAGATGGGCACCGCGGGCCTGAAGGCACCGACCGGCGAGGTGGTCGATTTCCCGACCAACACCAGCGATGCGCTGATGAGCGGCGGCGCGCATGCGATGGCCGGAGCGATCCTGCGCATGGCGGACAAGCTGCGTGCGCGCACCGGCCAGGAGCCGGTGTTCGTGATGACCGGCGGCGCGGCCGTGAAGCTGGCGCCGATCGTGCCGCTGCCGTTCGAGACCGTCGACACGCTGATCTTCGACGGGCTGCTGGAGCTGCAGTCGCACCGCCTGGCGCTGTGATCCCGGCGCTGTGATCAGCCGCTGACGCGGATGACCACCTTGCCGAGGTGYGCGCCGTCGGCCAGGTGCCGGTAGGCGGCCTCGGCCTGATCGATGGGGAACACGTGATCGATCACCGGCCTCAGCCGGTGCGCGGCGATCAGCCGGTTCATCGCCTCGAAGTCGCTGCGGCTGCCGACGGCAATGCGGCGCAGCGTCAGCAGCCGGCCGCTGAAGGCGCGCGGGTCGAGGCGGGCGTCGTCGGTGCCGAACACGCCCATCAGGCCGATGTCGGCATCCCACGCGGCGCAGCGCAGCGAGCGCTCCAGCGTGGCCGGCCCGACCGCCTCGATCACATGGTCGGCGCCGCGGCCGTCGGTCAGGCGCAGCACCTCGCGGTCCCAGTCGGCCCGCTGCCGGTAGTCGACGACCTCGTCCGCGCCGAGCGACTTCAAGCGCGCTGCCTTGTCGTCGCCGGACGTCGTCGCGATCACGCGGGCGCCGAGCGCCTTCGCGAACTGGATCGCGAACACCGCGATGCTGCCGGCGCCCAGCGTCAGCACCGTGCTGCCGGCGCGCACCGGCCGGCCGCCGGTCAGGCCGTTCCACGCGGTCAGCGCGGCGCAGGGCAGCGTGGCCGCTTCGTCGAAGCCGAGGTGGTCCGGCATCGCGAGCACCGATCCTTCGTCGACCACCACCTCGCTGGCCAGCCAGCCCGGCAGGCTGCAGCCGGTCTGCTGCATCGCCTGCGCCAGGCTCAGCCGGCCTTCGGTCCACTGCGGGAAGTAGGTGCTGGTCACCCGATCGCCGACCGCGAAGCGCGTCACCGCGCGGCCCACCTCGATCACCTCGCCCGCACCGTCGCTGACCGGCACGACCCCCGGCGTCAACGGAACCGGGTAGGTGCCGGCGCGGATCATCAGGTCGCGCCGGTTCAGCGACACCGCGTGCACGCGCACGCGCACGTCGTGCGGGCCGGGCGATGCCGGTGGCGCGTCTCGCACCACCAGGGGCGCTGCAGGGTTGTCGGCATCCAGGTGAAGGCTTTGCATCGCGGTCTCGTCGAGAAGGGGATGGCCCCATTCTGGGAGGCAGGTCCAGGACGATGAATACCTGCTACGCTCGATCTCTTGCCTGACCGTCCAAAAAATGATGGACCCCCTCGATGACATCTTTGCCGCGATGCGGGTGCGCAGCGCGTTGTACGCACGGCTCGAACTGAGCGCGCCCTGGGGCCTGGATTTCGCGGCCGGCCGCATGGCGCGCTTCGGGCTCGTCGTGCGGGGCAGTGCGCTGCTGCAGCTGGACGGCGCCGGGCCGCCGGTCGCGCTGGCGGCGGGCGATTGCTTCGTGATGGTGCGCGGCTCGCGCTACGTGCTGAGCGACGCTCCCGGTTCCGCGACGCGGCCCTGCAGCGAGACGGTGCGCGACCACGTCGGCGGCGTCGTGACGCTGGGCGGCGGCGGCGCGCCGGCCACCGCGATCACCGGGTGGGTCGAATTCGATGCGCTGGCGGCGAAGCCGCTGGTCGAGCTGATTCCCGCGCTGCTGCTGGCGCGGCTGGACGACGACCGCAGCCGGCTGCTGCAGGCCACGCTGCAGATGCTCGCCGTCGAAACTGGCACCCCGGCGCTCGGCTCGGGCACCGTGATCAGCCGGCTCGCCGACATCCTGTTCGTGCATGCGGTGCGCTCGCATGCGCAGGCGGTCGCGCTCGACGAGGGGGCGGGTGCGAGCTGGCTGACGGCGTGGGCCGACCGCCGCATCGGCGCGGCCTTGCGCCGCATGCACCATGAACTCGCGCGGGCCTGGACCGTCGACGAACTGGCGTCGGCGGCCGGCCTGTCGCGCTCGGCGTTCGCGCAGCGCTTCCGCCAGCAGGTGGGTGAGCCGCCGCTCGAATACCTGACGCGCTGGCGGATGTTCCGTGCCGGCTGCCTGATGCGCGCCGGCGATGCGCCGCTCGCGGGCATCGCGGCCCAGGTGGGCTACGACTCCGAGCCGGCCTTCAACAAGGCGTTCAAGCGCGTCACCGGCCTGCCGCCCGGCGCCTGGCGGCGCGAGGCGGCCGCGCAGGCTCAGAGGATGTAGCGCGACAGGTCTTCGTTCTTCGCCAGCTCGCCGAGCTTCGCGTCGACCTCGGCGGCGCCGATCGACACCGTCTGGCCCGACAGCTTCGGTGCGTCGAAACTCACCTCGTCGAGCAGCCGCTCCATCACCGTCGACAGGCGCCGCGCGCCGATGTTCTCGGTGCGCTCGTTCACGTCGAACGCGATCTGCGCCAGGCGGCGGATGGCGTCGGGCCGCAGCTCGAGCGTGACGCCCTCGGTCGCGAGCAGCGCCTGGTACTGCTTGACGAGGCTCGCGTGCGTCTGCGTCAGGATGGCCTCGAAATCGTCGACGCTCAGCGAGCCGAGCTCGACGCGGATCGGGAAGCGCCCCTGCAGCTCGGGGATCAGGTCGCTCGGCTTGCTCAGGTGGAACGCACCCGACGCGATGAACA
>NZ_JBFUFP010000131.1:0-9000 GCF_056403375.1 Rhizobacter sp. P2_H2 | reverse complement strand
CATCCTGAAGCCCAGCCACCCGAGCGCGGACTACGCGGCCTCGGTCATCAACGAGTACGTCGTGATGCGCCTGGCCGACCGCGTGGGCCTGCCGGTCCCTGCCGTGCATCGCTTCTACACGCCCGAGCCGGTGTACCTCGTCCAGCGCTTCGACAGATACCTCGATGCCCAGGGGCGCACGCAGCGCAGCCACATCATCGACACCTGCCAGTTGCTCAACAAGTCCCGGCAGTTCAAGCAATCATCCGCATCGCTCGAATCCCTGGCCGAAGCGGTCGGGGCCTGCACCAACCGCATCGCCGCGGCACCGCGAATGTTCAACTGGCTGCTGTTCAACGTCCTGATCGGCAACGACGACAACCACCTGAAGAACCTGTCGTACTCGGTGAGCCCCGAGGGCGTCGCGATGGCGGACCACTACGACCTGCTGTCGACTTGCGTGTATCACGTGAAGGCGCTCGCCGATGAGCGAGCGATCTGGCCGTCGGTGCCGCTGATGTATTCGATGAACCAGTGCTCGATGTTCGGCGACGTTGACCGCAAGGCACTTCACGCGGCCGGCGATGCGTTGGGCATGCCCGTGATCGCCTGCGATCGGATGATCGACAGGATGGTGAAGCTGCTGCCCGTCGAACTCGATGCCCTGCTCGCCGAAGTCGACGCCGAGAACGCGGCGATGCCGAAGCTCACTGCGGCCGATCGCGCCCAGGAAGGGTTGGTGCTGCGCGCGATCCGGCACATCGTGGTGAACGACATGCTGAAGCGCATCACGCCCCGGCGCGCATGACCCTCGCTCAGTACCCCGCCGCCTGCCCGTCACGCCGCGAATCACTGGCCGCGACGTAGCCGTCTTCCTGGTCATCGCTCAGCTTCCAGATGAACTGCCCGCTGCCGTAGTCCATGTACGCGTCGGGCGTCGGCTCGAAGCGGTGGCCGAGTGCCTTCAGCCCGTCGACCAGCGCCGGTGCCATCGTCGATTCGAAATCCACCGCCCGCCCGCTGCCCACCTTCCAGCGCGGCGCATCGCAGGCCGCCTGCGGCTGCTGGCGGTGCACCAGCATGCGCACCAGCGTCTGCAGGTGGCCTTGCGGCTGCATGTTGCCGCCCATCACGCCGAAGCTCATCTGCGGTTGGCCGTCGCGCGTCAGGAAGCCGGGGATGATGGTGTGGAACGGCCGCTTGCCCGGTGCCACGACGTTCGGATGCTTCTCGTCCAGCGTGAAGCCGTGACCGCGGTTCTGCAAACTGACGCCGGTGCCCGGCACCACCACGCCGCTGCCGAAGCCCATGTAGTTGGACTGGATCAGGCTGATCATCATCCCGCGCTCGTCGGCCGCGCTCAGGTAGATGGTGCCGCCCTTCGGCGGCGTGCCGTGTGCCGGGTCGCCGGCACGCTTCGGGTCGATCAGCTTCGCGCGTTCGCGCAGGTAGCCGTCGCTCAGCAGATCCTCGGCCGTCACCTCGGTCATCGAGCGCGCGTCGGCGACCCAGCGGTAGGTGTCGGCGAACGCGAGCTTCATCGCCTCGATCTGCAGGTGCTGCGATTCGACACTGTCGACCGGGTACCGGGCGAGGTCGAGCCGCTCCAGCATCCCCAGCGCCATCAGCGCGGCAATGCCCTGCCCGTTCGGCGGGATCTCGTGCACCGTGTGGCCGGCGAAATCCTGGCGGATGGTCGTCACCCACTCGGGCCGGAAGTTCGCGAGGTCGACCAGCGCCATGCTGCCGCCGTTCGCCTTCGCATGCGCCACCAGCTTCTCGGCAATCTCGCCGCGGTAGAAGGCCTCGCCCTTCGTCAGCGCAATCTGCCGCAGCGTCGCACCGGCCGCCGCGAACACGAAGCGCTCGCCGGGCTCCGGTGCGCGCCCGCGCGGCATGAAGGCCTCGGCGTAGCCGGGCTGGTCTTTCAGGCCCGGTACCTGGCGGCCCCACTTGTCCGAGACGATGCGCCCGACCCCATGGCCGCGCTCGGCCAGCTCGATGGCCGGCTCCAGCAGGTCGGCGAACGGCAGCTTGCCGAAGCGCTCGGACAACGCCACCCAGCCCGCCACCGCGCCGGGGGTGGTCACCGTGTCCCAGCCGCGCATCGGCATCTTGTCGCCATGCTTGCGGCGGAAGTACTCAGGGTTCCACGCCGTCGGCGCAACGCCCGACGAATTGAGGCCGTGCAGTTCCTTGCCGTCCCACAGGATCGCGAAGTTGTCGCTGCCGAGGCCGTTCGACACCGGCTCGACGATGGTCAGCGCCGCCGCCGCGGCAATCGCCGCATCGACCGCGTTGCCGCCTTTCAGCAGCATGCGCAGCCCGGCCTGCGAAGCCAGCGCCTGCGAGGTCGCGACGACGTTGCGGGCCATCAGCGGGCTGCGGATGGTGGGATAGGGGTTGGTCCAGTCGAAGTTCATGGTGTGTAGCCCGGAAGCCAATCCGGGAAATGCTCAACGTTGCCGCGGATCCAGCGCATCGCGCAGCCCGTCGCCGAGCAGGTTGAAGGACAGCACCAGCAGGAAGATCGACACGCCCGGCCAGATCGCCATCCACGGTGCTGAGTCGACATAGTTCTTCGCCGTATTCAGCATACTGCCCCAGCTCGGCGCCGGCGGCTGTTGCCCGAGCCCGAGGAACGACAGGCTCGCCTCGGCGATCACCGCCGACGCGATCGCCAGCGTCGCCTGCACGATCACCGGCGGCGTGATGTTGGGCAGCACATGCCGCAGCGCGATGCGCAGCGGCGGGTTGCCGACCGCGCGCGCCGCCTCGATGTAGTCCTCGACCTTCACGTTCAGCACCTGCGCCCGCGCGAGCCGCACGAAGATCGGCGTGGCCGACACGCCGATCGCGATCATCGCGTTGGAGAGGCTCGGCCCGAGGAAGGCCGCCAGCGCGATCGCCAGGATCAGGAACGGGCAGGCCAGGAAGGCATCGGTGATGCGCGAGATCAGCGCGTCGGCGAAGCCACCGAGGAAGCCCGCCGCCAGCCCGATCGGCACGCCCAGCAGCAGCGAGATGCTCACCGACACCAGCCCGGCGAGCAGCGACGCGCGCGTGCCCCACACCACGCGCGACAGCACGTCGCGGCCGATCTCGTCGGTGCCGAACCAGTGCTCGGCGCTCGGCGCCTTGCGGATCGCGCTCCAGCTGGTGGCCACCGGATCCTGCAGGCCGAACCACGGCGCGAACAGCGCCATCGCGATGAAGAGCAGCACGACCGCGAGGCCGAGCAGCGCGCCACGGCGGCGCTTCAGCCGGCGCCAGGCGCGGCGCCACGGGCCGGCCTCGGAGCGCGGGGCGGGGGTCGTGGTGTGGACAACAGGAAGCACGGCAACCATCGTCAGCGCCTCAGTCGCGGGTTGACCGCAAAGTAGGCCAAGTCGGCCAGCAGGTTGAGCAGCATGTAGGTGCTGGCGGTGACGAGCACCACGCCCTGCACCACTGCGTAGTCGCGGTTGAACACCGCATCCACCACCAGCTTGCCGAAACCGGGGATCGTGAACACCTGCTCGGTGAGCACCGCGCCCGACAGCAGCGTGCCCAGCTCCAGCGCGCCCAGCGTGATGATCGGCGTCAGCGCATTGCGCAGCGCATGCTTCAGCACCACGGTGCGCTCGCTCAGGCCCTTGGCGCGCGCGGTGCGCACGTAGTCGGCCGACATCACCTGCAGCATCGCGCTGCGCGTGTGGCGCATCAGCACCGCGGCGATCGCGTTGCCGAGCACGAAGGCCGGCATGATCATCGCGGCCAGGTTCGCGCCCAGGTCCTCGAACGGGCTCACGTAGCCCGAGGCCGGCAGCCAGCCGAGCTGCACCGAGAACAGCAGGATCATCAGGATGCCGAGCCAGAAGTTCGGCGTCGAGATGCCCCACAGCGCGAACGCGTTGGCCGCCCAGTCCCAGGCCGTGCCGCGCCCCACCGCCGAGACGATGCCCGACGGGATGCCGATTGCCAGCGCGATCGCCATCGCCAGCAGCGCGAGCTCCACCGTCACCGGCAGCTTCTGCAGGATCAGCTCGAGCACCGGCTGCTGGTTGCGCACCGATTCGCCGAGGTCGCCCTGCAGCACGCCGCCGACCCAGCGGGCATAGCGCAGCGGCAGCGGCTCGTCGAGGTGCAGCTTGGCGCGCAGGTAGGCCACCACTTGCGGATCCTGGTCTTCGCCGGCCAGGATCTTGGCCGGGTCGCCGGGCAGCAGCTGCTGCAACCCGAAGATCAGCATCGAGACGAACAGCAGCGTCGGCAGCAGCGTCGCGACGCGCTTGACGAGGTACTCGAACATCAGCGGATCAAGGCGTGWGCTTCAGGCCGCTCACGCGCAGCAGGCCGTCGGGCACGTTGCGCACGCCGCCGAGCTTCGCGTTGTAGGCCCACAGCCAGTTGCGGTGGTACAGGTAGACGATCGGCCGCTCCTTCAGCACGCGCGCGGCGACCTGCTCGAACACCTTCTTGCGCTCGGCGGGGTCGCGCAATTCGCGCGAGCGGGTCAGCAGCGCATCGGTCTCGGCATCGCAATACCCGGCGTAGTTCAGCGGCTGCTTGCAGCCGTGGAAGCTGAACAGGTTGCCGTCCGGATCGGCACGGCCGCTCCACGCCAGCACCAGCGCCTCGAAGTCGCCCTTGTCGGCCATGTTCAGCGAGGTCGCGAACTCGGCGGCCTGGATCTTCACGTCGAAGCCGGCCTCGCGCGTCATCGCCTGCACCACCAGCGCCAGGCGCTGCGCGTCCGACGTGGTCGGCGCCACCAGCGTGAAGCTCGGGTTCGGAATGCCGGCTTCCTTCAGCAATGCCTTGGCGCGCGGGATGTCGCGCTTGGGCACCGGCACGTTCTTCGCGTACCAGGCATTGGCCGGCGCGACCCACTGGTTGCCGACCGTCGCCTCGTTGTCCATCACCACCTGCGCGATGCCCTGGCGGTCGAGCGAGAGCTCGAACGCCTCGCGCACGCGGGCGTCGCGGCCCAGCGGGTTCTGCTTCGCCTTGTCGCTCTTCGCAAGGTTGATCGTGATGCCCTGGTAGCCGATCTCGGTGATGCGCGAGGTCTTCAGCTTCTTGTCGGACTGCAGCTTCTCCATGTCGCTGGAGGCGACGCGCTCGATGAAATCGAGCTGGCCGGATTTCAGGTTGGCCAGCCGCACCGTCGCGTCGGGGATCGGCGTGTAGACGATCTTGTCGAAGTGGATCGCGTCCTTGTTCCAGTATTGCGGGTAGCGCTCGAACACCATGCGGTCCTGCGCGACGCGCTCGACGAACCTGAACGGCCCCGCGCACACCGGCTTCGTGCCGAACTTGTCGCCGGCCGCCTGCGCTGCCTTCGGCGAGACCATCATGCCGGCGCGGTCGGCCAACTGCGCGAGCAGCGGCGAGAACGGTGCCGACAGGTTCAGCTTCACCGTCAGCGGGTCCACCACGTCAACGGTGGCCACCGGCGCCAGCTCGCCGCGGCGGTTCGAGCCGGGCAGCGTCTTGTGGCGCTCGATGTTGAACTTGACGGCCGCGGCGTCGAACTTCTCGCCGTCGTGGAAGGTGACCCCCGGGCGCAGCTTCAGCGTCAGCGTCCTGCTGTCGGCCGACCACTCATAGCCGGTGGCCAGCTGCGGCTGGATCGCGAGCTTCTCGTCGACATCGAACAGCTTGTCGCACAGCGCGCTGAACACGACGCGGCCGACGAAGCTGCGCGAGAGCGAGGGGTCGAGCACGTCGGGGTCTTCGGCCAGGCCGACGCGCAGCGTCTGCGCTGCAGCGAGCAGCGGCGCAGACGCCAGCAGCAGCGCGGGGATCCATCGGGTCATCGGATACGTCATCGTGAACTCCAGGAACTGATCAAGGATGAATGAAGGCGGCCTGCAGGCGCGCGAGGCGGATGCCGGCCGGCGTGATGGCGGCCGCGGGCTTCAACGGCGCAGGCGCGGGCAGCTCGCGCCAGAAGTGGCACGCGACCGCCTGGCCGTCGTGCAGCTCCAGGGCAGGCGCCTGTTGCGCGCAACGCTCGCGCGCATGCACGCAGCGCGTGTGGAAGTGRCAGCCGCCCGGCGGGTTGACCGGGCTCGGCACGTCGCCGGCCAGCAGCACGCGCTGGCGCTGCAGGCCAGGTTCGGGCACCGGAATCGCCGACAGCAGCGCCTGCGTGTACGGGTGGCGCGGCGCCGCGAACAGCGTGCGCTTGTCGGCCAGCTCGACGACGCGGCCGAGGTACATCACCGCGACGCGCGTCGCGATGTGCTTGACCACCGCCAGGTCGTGCGCGATGAAGAGGTAGGCGATGCCGAAGCGCTGCTGCAGGTCCTGCAGCAGGTTCACCACCTGCGCCTGCACCGAGACATCGAGCGCCGACACCGCCTCGTCGCAGACGATCAGCTTCGGCTCGACCGCCAATGCCCGCGCGATGCCGATGCGCTGGCGTTGCCCGCCAGAGAACTCGTGCGGAAAGCGCTGCGCATGCTCGGGCGCCAGGCCCACGGTGTGCAACAGCTCGGCCACGCGCTCGCGATGCCGGCCGGTGTGCAGGCCGTGCAGCATCAGCGGCTCGGTAAGCGTCTGGCCGACCGTCATGCGCGGGTTCAGCGACGAGAACGGGTCCTGGAAGATGATCTGCATCGCACGGCGCTGGGCGCGCAATGCGGCGGCATCGAGCGCGCCGAGATCCTGCCCGTCGAAGCGCACGCGGCCGGCGCTCGGCTCGATCAGCCGCAGCACCAGCCGGCCGAGCGTCGACTTGCCGCAGCCGGATTCGCCGACCACGCCGAGCGTTTCGCCGCGCGCGATCGCGAGGTCGATGCCGTCGACCGCGCGCACCGCGCCCTTCGCGCGGCCGAACAGCCCGCGGCGCACCGGGAAGTGCTTGACCAGGCCCTCGACGTTCAACAGCACATCGTTCACGGGGTCACTCATGGCGTCACTCATGGAAGGGGCGCCCGCCAGCACGCCGCCTCATGGCGCGGCGCCAGCTCATACAACTCGGGCGCGGCTTCGCGGCAGCGCGGCTCGGCGAACGGGCAGCGCTCGGCGAAGCTGCAGCCGGGCGGGCGGCGCAGCGGGCTCGGCACCTGGCCGTCGATCGACGCGAGCCGCGTGCGCTCGCCGTCGAGGCGCGGCACCGCGCCGAGCAGGCCGATCGTGTACGGGTGCTGCGGCGATTCGAACAGCGCCTGCACCGGCGCGCGTTCGACGATGCGCCCGGCATACATCACGACCACCTCGTCGGCCACCTCGGCCACGACGCCGAGGTCGTGCGTGATCAGGATGACGGCGGTGCCGGTCTCCTGCTGCAGCGTGCGCATCAGCGCGAGGATCTGCGCCTGGATCGTCACGTCGAGCGCGGTGGTCGGCTCGTCGGCGATCAAGAGCCGCGGCTCGCAGGCCAGCGCCATCGCGATCATCGCGCGCTGGCGCATGCCGCCCGAAAGCTGGTGCGGATGCTCGTCGAAGCGCTGCTCCGGCGCCGGGATGCGCACCTTGCGCAGCATCGCCAGCGCCTGTTCGCGGGCCTCGGCGCGGCCGATGCGGCGATGGCGCAGCAGGCCCTCGACGATCTGCTCGCCGATCGTGAAGACCGGGTTCAGCGACGACATCGGCTCCTGGAAGATCATCGCCATGCCGTTGCCGCGCAGGTCCTGCAGTGCCTGCGCCGGCGCACCGACCAGCTCGCGGCCCTCGAAGCGGATCGAGCCGCTGTCGATGCGCCCCGGCGGCGACGGCACCAGGCCCATGATCGACAGCGAGGTCACGCTCTTGCCACAGCCCGATTCGCCGACGATCGCCAGCGTGCGGCCGGCCTGCACCTCGAAGCTGACGCCGTCGACCGCGGCGAACTCGCCGTCGTCGGTCTTGAAGAGCGTGCGCAGCTGGCGCACCTCGAGCAGCGCGGTCATGGTGCGTGGTCCTTCAGCGCCGCCTGGAAGCGCTCGATGCGGGCCTCGATCGCGGCGCGGTCGGTCAGCCCGACCGGGTCGTGGCGGCCGGCCAGGCAGGCGATGAACGGCTGGTAGCGTTCCAGGCTCTTGCGGTAGATGCGCTGCAGCTCGGCGAGCGGCTCGGCATGGTCGTCGACACGCAGGTCGAGCTGCGGGTGGTCTTCGTCGGCGTGCAGGCGCAGCGCGGCGGCCTGCTTGCCGCGCTTGTCGCCGCCGGCCGCCTCGCCGGCCTGCATCGCCACCAGCAGGCGCTCGGCGAAGGGCAGCCGGTGCGCATCGCGGTAGGCCTGCGCCGTCGCCTCGATCACCTGCGGTCCGGCGAGCATGTTGCCGGCCACGCTGAAATCGTCGAACAGCTGGTGGCCGCACCAATCGATGCACTGGCTGCCGGTGTGGGCGACCGGTGCGCCGACGGCCGGCAGCAGGTGGACCTGGCGGTGCGCGCGGCCTTCGTCGCCGGCCAGCAGGCGCTGCAAGGCCTGCACCGCCGGCTCGCCATCGGCCAGCAGCGCCAGGCCCGCGGCACCATACAGCGGGTTCATCAAGGCCTGGGTCGACAACGCACCGACATCGCGCCGCGTGTGCACGCACAACGCACCGACCGCGAGGAAGCGGCTTGCGATCGCGACACCGAAACGGCCCTGGTCGTCACGCGCGACGATGGACCAGGTCATCGCCGCAGGCGCTTCAGCGAAGCGCTTGCAAACATGATCTCAACGACATATTTGTGTTCCCTGGCAGAAGACCGACAGGGTTGCAAGCCGTGTGCCACGCGATTGCCACGCCGATCAGCGCCGCTCACCTCGTGAGCCGCAATCCCCGATTTGCGGCTCATTATTTGAGCCGAAACACCTAGAATGCGGCTCATGGTTTCCATCAAGCCCCTCTTCGTCTGGCAGCAGCCGGCGTGGCCCGCGCTGACGTTCGACCCCGCGCGGGTCGGGCCGGCACTGGCGCATGCCCGCCGCATGCAGGGCGTGGTGGAAGGCAAGGCGCAGGCGATCGGCATCGAGCGCGATGGCCAGGTCGCCCGCGAGTTGATGGAAGACGAAGTGATCGCCACCGCCGCGATCGAGGGCGAGCGACTCGACCCCGCGGC
>NZ_JBFUFP010000130.1:0-9018 GCF_056403375.1 Rhizobacter sp. P2_H2 | reverse complement strand
GCGCAGGCCGCGCCAGCCGATGGTCGAGAAGCCGCCGAACGGATCGCTGGCGCGCTGCGCCTGCTGAAGCGCCAGCAGCTCGTGTTTGCGGATCACCGGCAGCGCCGCGAGCGCCGCGCGGTCGGTGATCCGCGCGGCATCGGCACCGGCGGGCAGCGCATCGAACGCCGGCGCATGGGCCTGCGCATGCGCCAGCAGCGCCGGCAGCGCCGCGAACAGCGCGCGCTCGCGCTCGGCCGGCTCCCGTGTTTCCAGCGCGTCGTAGAAGGTGCCCATCACTCGTCATCCGCCCAACGGACCAGGCGCTTGCGCACCTCGTCGACCAGCTTGCGCACGTCGGCGCCGCTCTTCAGCACCTGCGTGTCCCATTCCGGCGTCGTGATCGGCCGGCGGGCGATGCGCGCGGTGATCGTCGCGGCATCGCTCGCGAGCTGCAGCACCGGCTTGCCCTTCCAGTCGAACGCCGCGCCGCGCTCGGCCAGCGGCTTCAGCTCGCGCAGCTGGCGCTTCAGCGTGACCAACGTCTCGTCGGGCTTGAAGGGAGGCAGGGCGAAAAAATCATCGGACATCACATCGCTCCATATTTCGCACAGCACCGTCAATCAAGCGGCCACCGTGGAACCGGCTTTGCCGGGCCACTGGTGGCGCCCCCTTGAGGGGGAGGCGCGCAGCGCCTCGGGGGTGGGTCACGTCAACCAGCGTTTGCGGCGCTTGTAGCTCTTGACGTCGCGAAAGCTCTTGCGCTCCACGTCGTCCTTCGCGCCGCCGGTGCCGAGGTAGAACTCCTTCACGTCCTCGTTCTCGGCCAGCGCCTTGGCCGCACCGTCCATCACGACGCGGCCGTTCTCGAGGATGTAGCCGTGGTCGGCATAGCGCAGCGCCATCGCGGTGTTCTGCTCGGCGAGCAGGAAGGTCACGCGCTCGCGCTGGTTCAGGTCGCGCACGATCTCGAACACCTCCTCGACGATCTGCGGCGCGAGGCCCATCGACGGCTCGTCGAGCAGCACCATCTTCGGGTTCGCCATCAGCGCGCGGCCGATCGCGCACATCTGCTGCTCGCCGCCCGAGGTGTAGGCCGCCTGCGAGCCGCGCCGCGTCTTCAGCCGCGGGAAGTAGCCGTAGACCTTCTCCAGCGTCTCGGCCACCGCCGCCTTGCCGTCGCGCCGGGTCCAGGCGCCGGTCATCAGGTTCTCCTCGATCGTCAGGTGCGCGAAGCAGTGCCGGCCTTCCATCACCTGCACGACGCCGCGGTTCACCATCTCGGCGGTGGACAGCGCCTCGATGCGGTCGCCGCGCAGCTCGATGCTGCCCTTGGTGACCGCGCCGCGCTCGCCCGCCAGCAGGTTGCTGACGGCGCGCAGCGTCGTCGTCTTGCCGGCTCCGTTGCCGCCCAGCAGCGCGACGATGCCGCCCTCGGGCACCTGCAGCGAGACGCCCTTCAGCACCAGGATCACGTGGTGGTAGATCACCTCGATCCCGTTGACGTTGAGCAAGACCGGTGCGCTCATGGGATCAGCTCTGGCAGTCTTCAGGGCTGCGGCGGGTCAGCTTCTTGTCGGTGGCGTACTTGTCCGCCGCCGCCTTCACCATCGGCTTCAGGATCTGCTCGTCGGCCTGGTACCAGTCGGAGCTGAAGTTCCACTTGCTGCCGTCCCAGGTGTGCACCCGCGTCCAGGTGGTGCCCATGTGGTCGAGGCACGAGGTGCTGACCGGCCGCATCACGCCGGCAAAGCCGAGCGCATCGAGCTTCTTCTGGTCCAGCGCCAGGTTCTCCAGCCCCCAGCGCACCTGTTCGCCGGTCATCACCTTGCCCTTGCCAAACCGCTCCTGCGCGCGCCGCACCGCCTCGACGCCGAGCATCTGGATGATCAGCCCGCGCGTGTACAGCACCGAGCCGACCTCGTCCTTCGGGCCGGCGCCCTGGCCCTTGTCGTGCACGTACTTCAGGATGTCCTGGATCACCTTCGGCTGCTGGCCCGAGGTGTTCAGCGCCAGCGCGTTGTAGCCCTTGGCGGCGTCGCCCACGTCCTTCACGTCGGGCTCGGCACCGGCCCACCAGACGCCGTACATCTTCTCGCGCGGGTAGCCGGTGGCGATCGCCTCCTTCAGCGCGGTCGAGTTCATCACGCCCCAGCCCCACAGCAGCACGTAGTCGGGCTTCTGCTGGCGCACCTGCAGCCAGGCCGATTTCTGCTCGACGCCGGGCGCCGTCACCGGGATCTTCAGCAGCTCGAAGCCGTGCGTCTTCGCGCGCTCCTCCAGCAGCGGCATCGGCTCCTTGCCGAACGGGGAGTCGTGGTACACGAGCGCGATCTTCTTGCCCTTCAGCTTGTCGAGCCCGCCTTCCTTCTTGCCGATGTGCTGGATCAGGATGTCGGCGGCCGTCCAGTACGAGCCCATCAGCGGGAAGTTCCACTTGAACACGCCGCCGTCCTGCGAGGCCGCCAGCCCGTAGCCGAGCGTGATCAGCGGGATCTTGTCGGCCGGCACCTTGTCGGTCAGCGCGAAGGTGATGCCGGTGGCCTGCGGGTCGAAGAGCGTGACGCCGGCGCGGCCCTTCAGGCGCTCGTAGCATTCCACGCCGCGGTCGGTCGCGTAGCCGGTCTCGCATTCCTCGTAGCTCAGCTTGACGCCGTTGATGCCGCCATCGCGGGCGTTGATCATCTTCAGGTAGTCCTGCTTGCCGTTGGCCCACGGCGTGCCGTTGGGCGCGTAGGCGCCGGTGCGGTAGACGAGCAGCGGGAAGAACTGCTCCTTGGCCTGGGCCAGCGCGGCCGGCGCGGCGAGCAGGCCGGCCCAACCCACCGCGGCGATCGCGGCAACCCGTGCGAACGACTTGAACTGCATGTCTGTCTCCGTTGGTGGTGGTGGTGATCAGTGGGGGAAGGGCCACAGCCGCAGCTTCTCGCGCGCGGTGGACCACAGCCGCGCGAGGCCGTGCGGCTCGACGATCAGGAAGAACACGATCAGCGCGCCGAAGATCATCGATTCGAGGTGCGACGCGAGCGCGGTCGACAGCGGGATGTCGAACCAGCGCGGCACCTGGTTCAGCAGCAGCGGCAGCAGGATGATGAAGGCCGCGCCGATGAAGCTGCCGCTGATCGAGCCGAGCCCGCCGATGATCACCATGAACAGCAGCTGGAACGAGCGGTCGATGTTGAACGCGGCCGGCTCCCAGGCGCCGAGGTGGACGAAGCCCCACAGCGCGCCGGCCACGCCGACGATGAACGAGCTGACCGCGAACGCGGTGAGCTTGGCGTACATCGGGCGGATGCCGATCACCGCGGCGGCGACGTCCATGTCGCGCATCGCCATCCATTCGCGGCCGATGCTCGCGCGCACCAGGTTCTTCGCGAGCAGCGCGAACACGCAGACGAAGACCAGGCACAGCAGGTACTTGGACACCGGCGATTCGATCGGCAGCCCGAGCACGTTCAGGCCCGAGACGCTGACCGAGCCGGACGACGAGTTGTTGGTGAACCACGAGATGCGCAGGAAGGCCCAATCGGTGAAGAACTGCGCGGCCAGCGTCGCGACCGCGAGGTACAGCCCCTTGATGCGCAGCGACGGGATGCCGAACAGCACGCCGACGCCGGTGGCGCACACGCCGCCCAGCAGCAGCGACGCGACGAGCGGCATGCCCGGGATGCGCACCTGGAAGTTGTAGGCCGCGTACGCGCCCACTGCCATGAAGGCGCCGGTGCCCAGCGAGATCTGGCCGCAGTAGCCGACGAGGATGTTCAGGCCGAGCGCGGCGAGCGACAGGATCAGGAACGGGATCAGGATCGCGCGGAACAGGTACTCGGGCGCGGCGAGCGGCAGCACGACGAAGGCGACGGCCAGCAGCGCGAGGATCGCGGCGCGGTCCTGCAACACCGGGAAGATCTGCTGGTCGGCGCGGTAGCTGGTCTTGAACTGGCCGTTCTCTCTGTACAGCATGGCTCAGACCCGATCGATGATCTTCTCGCCGAACAGGCCCTGCGGCCTGACGAGGAGGAACAACAGCGCCAGCACGTAGGCGAACCAGATCTCGATGCCCCCGCCGAACATCGGTCCGAGGTAGATCTCCGACAGCTTCTCGCCGACGCCGATGATCAGCCCACCGAGGATCGCGCCCGGGATCGACGTGAGCCCGCCGAGGATCACCACCGGCAGCGCCTTCAGCGCCACCAGCGACAGCGAGAACTGCACGCCCAGCTTGCTGCCCCAGATGATGCCGGCCACCAGCGCGACGATGCCGGCCACCGACCACACGATGACCCAGATGCGGTCGAGCGGGATGCCGATCGACTGCGCCGCCTGGTGGTCGTCGGCCACCGCACGCAGCGCGCGGCCGGTGGCTGTCTTCTGGAAGAAGAGCGCGAGCAGCGCGACCAGCGTGGCCGCGACCAGTGCCGCCACCAGGTCCTCCTGGCTGATCAGCACGCCGCCGTCGAACGTGCCCTGCAGCACCAGCAGCGGCTCCTTCGGCATGCCGACGTCGATCTTGTAGATGTCGTTGCCGAACAGCGTCTGGCCGAGCCCGTCGAGGAAGTACGCGATGCCGAGCGTCGCCATCAGCAGCGTGATGCCGTCCTGGTTGACCAGCCGCGACAGGCACAGCCGCTCGATCAGCCAGGCCACCACCACCATCAACGCCGCCGCGGTGATGAAGCCCAGCACGTTGGCGAGCAGCTTGCTGTCGAAGTGGAACCACTGCGGGAACCACTCGGAGAAGCGCGCCATCGCGAGCGCCGCGAACAACACCATCGCGCCCTGCGCGAAATTGAAYACGCCCGAGGCCTTGTAGATCAGCACGAAGCCGAGCGCGATCAGCGCATACAGCATGCCCGCCATCAGGCCGCCGAACAGGGTTTCGAGGAAGAAGCCCATCAGTGTTGAACCCCGAGGTAGGCCTTGATGACATCCGGATTGGATCGAACCTCGCCCGGCGTGCCGTCGCCGATCTTCCTGCCGTAGTCGAGCACCACCACGCGGTCGCTGATGTCCATCACTACCCCCATGTCGTGCTCGATCAGCACGATGGTCGTGCCGAACTCGTCGTTCACGTCGAGGATGAAGCGGCTCATGTCCTGCTTCTCCTCGACGTTCATGCCGGCCATCGGCTCGTCCAGCAGCAGCACCTGCGGCTCCATCGCGAGCGCGCGGCCGAGGTCGACGCGCTTCTGCAGCCCGTAGGGCATCTTGCCGACCGGCGTCTTGCGGTACGGCTGGATCTCCAGGAAATCGATGATGCGTTCGACGACGCGCCGGTGCTCGATCTCCTCGCGCTCGGCCGGCCCGAGGCGCAGCGCCTGCAGCAGCAGGTTGCTCTTCATGCGCAGGTTGCGGCCGGTCATGATGTTGTCGAGCACGCTCATGCCCTTGAACAGCGCCAGGTTCTGGAAGGTGCGCGCGACGCCCATCTCGGCCACCTGGCGCGAGTTCATGTGGCGGAAGGTGCGCCCGCGCAGCGCGATCGAGCCCTGCTGCGGCTGGTAGACGCCGTTGATGCAGTTCAGCATCGAGCTCTTGCCGGCGCCGTTCGGGCCGATGATGGCGCGGATCTCGTGCTCGCGCAGGTCGAAGCTGATGTCGGTCAGCGCCTTCACGCCGCCGAACGACAGGCTGATGTTCTTCACGTCGAGGATCACGTCTCCCACGGCTCGTGTCATGCGGCGCTCCTGACCGACGCGAAGGTCTTCGCGTCGGCGATGCGCAGGTCGGCCGCGACCATGCCGCTGCGGCCGTCCTCGAACTTCACCGCGGTCTCGACGTACTGCGAGCTGCGGCCGCCGTACAGCGCATCGACCAGCACCTGGTAGCGCTCGCCGATGAAGCCGCGCCGCACCTTGCGCGTGCGGGTGAGTTCGCCGTCGTCGGCGTCGAGCTCCTTGTGCAGCACCAGGAAGCGCGTGATCTGGCTGCCGGCGAGCTTGTCGTCGGCCGCGAGGTCGGCGTTGACCCGCTCCACGCAGTCGCGCACCAGCTCGTACACCTCGGGCTTCTGCGCCAGGTCGGTGTAGCCGGCGTACGGCAGGTTGCGGCGCTCGGCCCAGTTGCCCACCGCCTCCATGTCGATGTTGATGAAGGCGCAGACCTTCTCGCGCCGGTCGCCGAAGGCCACCGCCTCCTTGATGTGCGGAAAGAACTTCAGCTTGTTCTCGACGTACTTGGGCGCGAACATCGCGCCGTCGTTCGCCCCGCCGACCAGCCGGCCGACGTCCTTCGCGCGGTCGATGATCTTCAAGTGGCCCTGCGCGTCGAGGAAGCCGGCGTCGCCGGTGCGGTACCAGCCGTCAGCGGACAGCACCTCGGCCGTCGCGGCCTCGTTGCGGTAGTAGCCCTTCAGCAAGCCGGCCGAGCGCACCAGCACCTCGCCGTCGGCACCGACCTTCAGCTCCACGCCGTCGATCGGGATGCCCACCGTGTCGGCGCGCGCCTGGTGGTCGGGTTGCAGGCAGACGAACACGGCGGTCTCGGTCGAGCCGTAGAGCTGCTTCAGGTTGATGCCGATCGAGCGGTAGAAGCTGAACAGGTCCGGCCCGATCGCCTCGCCGGCGGTGTAGGCCACGCGCACGCGCGACAGGCCCAGCGTGTTGCGCAGCGGGCCGTAGATCAGCAGGTTGCCGAGCGCCCAGGCCAGCCGGTCGCGCAACGCGAGCGGCTTGCCGTCCATGCGCGCCGGGCCGACGCGCCGCGCAAGCGCCATGCAGTGGCGGAACAGCCAGCGCTTGGGCGCGCTCGCGTCTTCCATGCGGATCATCACGCTGGTGAGCAGCGCCTCGAAGACGCGCGGCGGCGCGAAGTAGTAGGTCGGCCCGACCTCCTTCAGGTCGATGCCGACGGTGGCGGGCGACTCCGGGCAGTTGACGACGTAGCCGCAGGTGAGCCACTGCGCGTACGAGAACACGTTCTGGCCGATCCACGCGGCCGGCAGGTAGGCGAGCACCTCTTCGCGCTCGGTCAGCTTGTCGAAGCGGGCGCCGGCGCGCGCCCGGTCGATCAGGCTCGCATGCGTGTGCACCACGCCCTTCGGCTGGCCGGTGGTGCCGGAGGTGAAGAACATGGCGGCGACGTCTTCGGGCCGGTTGCGCTGCACTTCATCGTGGACGTGCGCCGGGTGYGCGGCATGGAAGAGGCGGCCGGCCGTGACCAGCGCGTCGAGCGGGGCGAGGCCGGGTTCGTCGTAGTGGCGCAGCCCGCGCGGGTCGTCGAACCAGATGTGGGTGAGGGCCGGGGCGGGGCACTGCGGGCGGATCTCGAGCAGCTTGTCGACCTGCTCCTGGTCTTCGACCACCGCGAACGCGACGCCGGCATTGACGACCGGGAAGACGAACTCGGCGGCGGCCGCATCCTGGTACAGCGGCACGGGAATGGCGCCCAGCGATTGCGCGGCGAGCATCGTCGCGTACAGCCGGGGCCGGTTCTCGCCGACGACGATCAGGTGCTGGCCGCGCTGCAGGCCGGCCTGCGCGAAGCCGGCGGCCAGCTCGCGCACCAGCGTGGCGAGCTGGGTCCAGCTCAGCGTCTGCCAGATGCCGAACTCCTTCTCGCGCAGCGCCGGGGCGTCCGGCCGCTGCGCGGCATGGTCGAGCATCAGACGGGGGAACGTCGTCAGCACCGCTGTCTCCTTGTGTGTGCGGCGACTGTACGAACAAGTTTGACGCCAGGTTGTCGTTCTGACGACAATCTTCGGGACATCCCCCTTCGGTCTTACCCGGGGCTACGTGCCGATCGTGCGCAGGCCGTGCGGCGTGTGGATGTGCGCGACCAACTGCGGTCGGGCGCCGGCGGGGAGCGGCGACACCTGCACGGACGTGTCGAGCCCGAGCGTCGCGAGCAAGGCCGTCACGCGCTCAGGCTCCGGATGCCGGGCCTCGAAGCGGTGCAGCGTGCAGCCCACGTCCTGGAGGCCGGCGGCAGGATGGGTGGATGCCTGCCGTTCGATCAGGGCCGGCGCGATGCCGTCCATCGGCAAGCTCCCGTCGAGTGGGATGGTGATGAGCCACTGCAATGCGCCACGGGTGATCGGCTCGATCTCGCCGAGTGCTTCCGGCGCAGCCGCGGTGGCGCTTCGGATGTCGCTGGTGCGCGCGACCCAGTTGGACAGGCGGGGCGGGGCGTGCGGGTGCAACGTGTCGAGTGCGAACCAGCGCGGCCGGCCCGGCGCAGGCGCGGCGGGATTCACCGCGATGACTTCGAGGAAGAGGTCGTCGCCCAGGCGCAGCAGCAGGTTGTGCGTGCCCATGCGCGGATGCTCGCCGCCGGTCTGCAGCTCGACACCGAGCGTGTCACGGACGAACGCGGCGCCCTGCGCCAGCGTCGGGGCGGTGATGGTGATGTGATCGAGCTGGCACGGATGCATCGCGCGTCCTCGCGGCAGGGATCGGCGGATTCTGCCGGTTTGACGATCCCTCGCACCGCTGCCCACAATCCCGAGGATGGCGAGGACATCTTCATGGGAGCCGTGATTCCACCGGTCGTGCCGACCCTGCCGAAAGCCGGGCAGCCGCCGCTGCGCGTGCGTGCCCGCCAGGCGAATGCGGACGAGCTGCGCGACATCCCGTGGCTGCAGTCGCTGCAGGCCGACGAGCGCGAGCGCGCCGTCGACGACCTGAAGGTGGTGCAGGTCGACGCCGGCGAGCTGCTGTGCCGGGTCGGCAAGCCGGCGACCTTCTGGTTCGGCGTGGTCGACGGGCTGCTGAAGATGAGCAACGACTCGGCGCTCGGCATGCCGATCACCTTCACCGGCGTGCCGCCGGGCGGCTGGTTCGGCGAGGGCACGGTGCTCAAGCGCGAGGTCTACCGCTACAACATCCAGGCGCTGCGCAAGAGCGTGGTCGCGGGCATCACGGTCGAGACCTTCCACTGGCTGATCGACCGCAGCATCCCGTTCAACCGCTTCGTGATGCAGCAGCTGAACGAGCGGCTCGGGCAGTTCATCGGGGCGCGCGAGATCGATCGGCTCAACGATCCGGATGCGCGGGTCGCGCGCAGCCTGGCATCGCTGTTTCATCCGGTGCTGTACCCGGGCGT
>NZ_JBFUFP010000129.1:0-9051 GCF_056403375.1 Rhizobacter sp. P2_H2 | reverse complement strand
TGCATCTTCCACTTCCACGACCGGCTGCTGCGCGACAACCCGCCGGCCGAATCGCGCGACACCCGCAGCGTCGGCGAGAGCAACCCGTACGGCATGCAGCGCCACCTGCACGACAAGACGCAGCCGGAGAACCTCGCGTTCCTGCAGCGCGTGCGGCGGCTGCTCGACGGGCACGGCGCCGCCAGCGTCGGCGAGATCGGCGACGACGATTCGCTGAAGACGATGGCCGACTACACCCGCGGCGGCGACAAGCTGCACATGGCCTACAGCTTCAACCTGCTGACCGCCGAGCGCAGTGCCGCCTACATCCGCCAGCAGGTCGAGGACCTCGAGGCGCAGATGCACGACGGCTGGGCCAGCTGGTCGTTCGGCAACCACGACGTGCCGCGCGTGCTGACGCGCTGGGGCGGCCCGGGCGCCGACCTGGCCTACGCGAAGGTCGCGAYTGCCATGCTGGTGAGCCTGCGCGGCAGCGTCTGCTGGTGGCAGGGCGACGAGCTCGGGCTGACCGAGGCCGAGATCCCGTTCGAGCAGGTGCAGGACCCGTACGGCCTCGCGTTCTGGCCGGAGTTCAAGGGCCGCGACGGCTGCCGCACGCCGATGCCGTGGGTGCATTCGCAGCCGCACGCCGGCTTCAGCCAGGGTCGCGCGGTGCAGCCGTGGCTGCCGGTGCCGGCCGAGCACGCGGCGCGCGCGGTCGACGTCAACGAGCGCGATCCCGCCTCGCCGCTGAACTTCATGCGCCGGCTGCTGGCCTGGCGGCGGCAGCAGCCGGCGATGGTCAGCGGCGACATCCGCTTCATCGATGCGCCGGAGCCGGTGCTGGCGTTCGTTCGCTCGCCGGAGGCGGGTGTCGAGGGGGCGTCGCTGCTGTGCGTGTTCAACATCGGCAGCGAGCCGGTCACGGTGGATCTCGACGCGCCGGCGACGACGGTCGTCGCGACGCAGCTCGATGCGGCGCTGCAGGGCTCGCGCAGCGGGCGGCGTTTCACGCTGCCGGCGCACGGCCTGTACTTCGGCGAGCTGGCCTGATCGCGAACGCAGCATGGCCCACCTGCAACTGAAGTCGCTGCGCAAGGCGTTCGACGACGTCGTCATCCTGCACGGTGTGGACCTGGAGGTCCGCGATGGCGAGTTCCTGGTGTTCGTCGGTCCGTCGGGCTGCGGCAAGTCGACGCTGCTGCGCTGCATCGCCGGCCTCGAGGACATCACCTCGGGCGAGCTGTACATCGGCGACGAACTCGTCAACGACGTGCCGCCGGCCAAGCGCGGCATCGCGATGGTGTTCCAGAGCTACGCGCTCTACCCGCACATGACGGTGGCCGAGAACATGGCGTTCGGGCTGCGKCTCGCCGGCTACTCCAAGGACGAGATGCGCGCSGCSGTGAGCCGCGCGGCGCAGGTGCTGCAGATCGAGCACCTGCTGGAGCGCAAGCCGAAGGCCTTGTCCGGYGGCCAGCGCCAGCGCGTGGCCATCGGCCGCGCGATCGTGCGCAAGCCGGGCGTGTTCCTGTTCGACGARCCGCTGTCGAACCTGGATGCMGCGCTGCGCGTGCAGATGCGCGTGGARYTCTCGCGCCTGCACCAGGAACTGAAGACCACGATGGTCTACGTGACGCACGACCAGGTGGAGGCGATGACGCTGGCCCACCGCATCGTCGTGCTCAACGCGGGCCGCATCGAGCAGGTCGGTACGCCTATGGAGCTGTACCACCGGCCGGTGAACCGCTTCGTCGCCGGCTTCATCGGCTCGCCGAAGATGAACTTCATCGAAGGCAGGTTGCTGGGCGCGGACGACGGCCTGGCCCGCATCGCGCTGGCCGACGGCTCGACCGCGACGGTGCAGGCCGACGCCGCGTCGCTGGCCGCCGGCGCCAAGGTCACCCTGGGCCTGCGCCCCGAGCACGTCGACGCTGCCGGCACGCCCACCCCGCAGGCGATGCGTGCGCACGTGCAGCTGGCCGAGCACCTGGGCGACATCACCTACCTGCACGTGACCTTGACCGGCGCCACCGAGGCGATGACGATCCGCACCGCGCCGGAGAACCCGCTGAAGACGGGCGACACCGCGTACCTGAGTTTCCCGCCGCAGCGTGGCTTCCTGTTCGACGAGCAGGGGCGCACGCTCTTTTCATCACCACAACACACACCACCCGGAGACACACGATGAACACCAAGCGACATCACCTGAAGCTGCTTGCCGGCGCCGCGATCCTGGCACTGGCCGGCACCGCCCTGCCTTTGGTCAGCCACGCCGCCGAGCCCGGCAAGCTGCTGATCTGGATCAACGGCGACAAGGGCTACAACGGCCTGGCCAAGGTGGGCGAGGAGTTCACCGCCAAGACGGGGGTGCAGGTGGTGGTGGAGCACCCGGAGGACGCACCGAACAAGTTCCAGCAGGCCGCCGCGGCCGGCAAGGGCCCGGACATCTGGATCTGGCCGCACGACCGCATCGGCGAGTGGATCGCCGGCGGGCTGCTGCAGCCGGTGAGCCCGAGCAAGAAGGTGCTGGCCGACCTGGACCCGCTGGCCGTCAAGGCGTTCGCGGTGGGCGGCAAGCAATGGGGCTACCCGATGTCGATCGAGGCGGTCTCGCTGGTCTACAACAAGGCGCTGGTGCCGACCCCGCCGAAGACCTTCGACGAGGTGATCGCGCTGGACAAGAAGCTGTCCGCGTCCGGCAAGAAGGCCATCCTCTGGGACTACAACAACACCTACTTCACGTGGCCGCTGCTGGCCGCCGGTGGCGGGTATCCATTCAAGCTGAAGGCGGACGGCAACTTCGACCCGGCCGACACCGGCGTCAACAACGCCGGCGCGCTGAAGGGCGCGGAGCTGCTGAGCAAGCTCGTCAAGGACGGCGTGATGACCAAGGGCGCGGGCTACGCCGAGATGGAAGCGGGCATGGCGCAGGGCAAGGTCGCGATGATGATCAACGGCCCGTGGTCGTGGGACAACCTCAAGAAGGCCAACATCGACTTCGGCGTCGCCAGGATCCCGAGCGTCAACGGCAAGAAGGCGGCACCGTTCGTCGGCGTGCTGGGCGCGATGATCTCCAAGGCCTCGCCGAACCGGGACGTGGCGGTGGAGTTCATCGAGAACTTCATGCTGGCGCCGAAGGGCCTGAAGACGATCAACGACGACGTGCCGCTGGGCACGCCGGCGAGCAAGGCGCTGTTCGCCGAGCTGAAGAGCAACCCGAACATCCAGGCGACGATGGCCAGCGCGCAGGACGGCGCGCCGATGCCCAACAACCCGGAGATGGGGCGCTTCTGGTCGTCGATGGAGTCGGCGCTGAAGAACATGACCGAGGGCCGCCAGCAGCCGAAGGAGGCGCTGGACGCCGCGGCCAAGCGGATCACCGCGAAGTAACTCAAGCGGGCACACAAGACGATGAAGTACCGGCTGCGCCCCGGCCCGGCCCTGCTCGCCTTCGTGCTGCTGGGCGCGCTGTACGTGGTCGCGATGGTCTACGCGGCCGGCCAGACGCTCTTGGCCGGCACGATGCTCGCGATCACCGCGCTCGCGCTGTGGGTCTACAGCTCGGCGAAGACCTACGCGTGGCGCTACCTGTTCCCCGGCATCGCCGCGGCGCTGGTGTTCGTCGTCTTCCCGATGGTCTACACGATGGCCATCGGGTTCACGAACTACAGTTCGCGCAACCTGCTGGAGTTCCCGCGGGCGACGCAGTACTTCCTCGATGAGACCTTCCACGGCGGTGAGGGCGCGAGCTATGCGTTCACGCTGCATGAGGATGGGCCCGAGTTCCGCCTCCGGCTCGAAGACGCCGACAGCGGCAAGGCGTGGGTCAGCGGCCGGCTCGCGCTGGCGACGACCACGCCGCTGGAGGTGAAGCTCGCGCCGCAGGACCCGGCGCAGGCACCGCTGGCCGAGCCTGCGCAACTCAAGACCGTCATCGCCCGGCAGAAGCACCTGCAGGCGCTGACGCTCGTGCTGCCCGACTCCCCCAACAAGCTCGTGATGACCGGCCTGCGCCAGTTCGGCGCGGTGCAGCCGCTGTACAAGCGCAACGCCGACGGCTCGCTCGTGAACCAGCAGACGAACGCCGTGCTGCGCCCGAACATGACCAGCGGCTTCTACGAGACCGAGGCCGGCGAGCGCGTGCAACCCGGCTTCCAGGTCGGCGTGGGTTTCGCGAACTACCAGCGCATCTTCACCGACGCCGCGTTCCGCGAGCCCTTCGTGCGCATCTTCCTCTGGACGGTGGTGTTCTCGGCCCTCACCGTGTTCTTTGGCGCCGCGCTCGGCATGTTCCTGGCAGTCCTCTTCAACTGGGATGCGCTGCGCTTCAAGGGCCTGTACCGCACGCTGCTGTTCCTGCCGTACGCGGTGCCGGGGTTCATCTCGATCCTGGTCTTCAAGGGGCTGTTCAACAACAACTTCGGCGAGATCAACCTGATCCTGGATGCCCTGTTCGGCATCAAGCCGGCGTGGTTCTCGGACCCGCTGCTGGCCAAGGTGATGCTCTTGATCGTCAACGTGTGGCTGGGCTACCCGTACATGATGGTGATCTGCTCGGGGCTCATCAAGGCGATCCCGGCCGACCTGTACGAGGCCTCGGCGGTGGCCGGGGCCGGGCCGTTCACCAATTTCTGGCGCATCACGCTGCCGTTGATCCTGAAGCCGCTGACGCCGCTGTTGATCTCGGCCTTCGCGTTCAACTTCAACAACTTCGTGCTGATCAGCCTGCTCACCGGCGGGCGCCCCGACTTCCTGGACACGAGCGTGCCGGCCGGCACCACCGACCTGCTGGTGAGCTACACCTACCGCATCGCGTTCCAGGACTCGGGCCAGCAGTTCGGGCTCGCGGCGGCGATCTCCACGGTGATCTTCGCGATGGTCGCGCTGATCTCGCTGGTGCAGATGCGCCTCACGAAGGTTTCCAGCGACGAACCGCGGTAAGGACAGACACGACATGGCCATCGTCCTCGACAAGAGCCACCGCTGGCGCGTGCTGGCCGCGCAYGCGTTCCTGATCGGCCTGGTCGCGCTGGTGATCTTCCCGTTCCTGATGATCCTGTCGATCTCGCTGCGCCCGGGCAACTTCGCSGCCGGCAGCCTGATCCCCGAGACCATCAGCTTCGAGCACTGGAAGCTCGCGCTSGGCATCKCGTACACCGCGCCCGACGGGCGSCTSGTGAARCCGGAYTTCCCGGTGCTGCTGTGGCTGTGGAACTCGGTSAAGGTGGCCAGCCTKACCGCGGCGATCACGCTGACGCTGTCGACCACCGCCGCCTATGCCTTCGCGCGCATGMAGTTCCRCGGCAAGCGCATSGCGCTCGGYGGGCTGATGCTGATGCAGATGTTCCCGGCGGTGCTCGCGCTGGTGGCGATCTTCGCGATCTTCGACCGCATCGGCAGCGTGTTCCCGTTCTTCGGCATCGACAGCCATGCCTCGCTGCTGCTCGCGTACTCSGGCGGCATCGCGCTGCACGTGTGGACGATCAAGGGCTACTACGACACGATTCCGGTGGAGATCGAGGAGGCGGCCAAGGTCGAYGGCGCGACGCCSTGGCAGGCCTTCCGGCTGGTGYTGCTGCCGATGGCGCTGCCGATCCTGATGGTGGTGTTCCTGCTCGCSTTCATCGGCGCGATCATCGAGTACCCGGTGGCGTCGATCCTGCTGCATGARGARGCCAAGCTGACGCTGGCGGTGGGCTCCAAGCTGTTCCTGTACGACCAGAAATACCTGTGGGGCGACTTCGCGGCCGCGGCCATCCTGTCGGGGCTGCCGATCACGGTSGTGTTCATCCTSGCGCAGAAGTGGATGATCTCGGGGCTCACGGCCGGGGGGATCAAGGGATGACACGGGTTCAAGCGCGATCCCGGATTGGCATCCGGGCTACGTGGATCGCTGCAGTTTGCCTGCTGGTCGGCTGTGCATCGCCTGTCGTTGCACCGCCCTCGCCTGCACCCGTCAGCGGCCCGATCTCGGTGCCAGGCACCTTCGCCGACAACCCGATCGTCTACTTCGCCGTCACCGACCGCTTCGCCAACGGCAACCCGGCGAACGACCACGCCTACGGCCGCCAGCGCGAGGCCGATCCGGCGGCCGATGTCGCCACCTTCCACGGCGGCGACCTGAAGGGCATCACCAACAAGCTGAACGAAGGCTGGTTCCGCGAGCTGGGCGTCAACGCGATCTGGATCACCGCACCGTACGAGCAGATCCACGGCTGGGTGGTCGGCGGCGACAAGGCCTTCAAGCACTACGCCTACCACGGCTACTACGCGCTCGACTACACCGTGCTCGACCAGAACATCGGCACCCCCGACGAGCTGCGCGAGATGGTGGGCACCGCGCACCGCCAGGGCATCCGCATCCTGTTCGACGTGGTGATGAACCACCCCGGCTACCTCGACCTGCAGACCGCCCGCGAACTCAACCTCAAGGTGCTGTGGCCGGGCAGCGAGCGCGCGACGCTGCGCGACTACCACGGCTTCATCGACTACAACAGCTTCGCGTTCGCCGACTGGTGGGGCCGCCCATGGGTGCGCGCCGGCCTGCCCGGCTACCTCGACGGCGGCCGCGACGACCTGACGATGCAGCTCGCGTACCTGCCCGACTTCCGCATCGAGAGCACCGAGCGCGTGAAGCTGCCGATCTTCCTGCGCACCAAGCCCGGCACGCGCGCCCGCGACCTGCCCGATGCGACCGTGCGCGACTACCTGGTGACCTGGCTCAGCGACTGGGTGCGCGAGTACGGCATCGACGGCTTCCGCGCCGACACCGTCAAGCACGTCGAGCCGGCGGCCTGGGCGGCGCTGAAACGATCCGCCACCGCCGCGCTCGCCGACTGGAAGGCCCGCCACCCGGCCGACAAGATCGACGACCAGCCGTTCTGGATGGTCGGCGAGTCCTGGGGCCAGGGGCCGGAGCGCAGCCCGCTGGCCGACGCCGGCTTCGATGCGCTGATCAACTTCGAATTCCAGGACCAGGCGCCGCAGTTCGCCCACCCCGACGCGCTGTACAGCCGCTATGCCTCGCTGCTCTCCGGCCGGCCCGGCTGGAACGCGCTGAGCTACATCTCGTCGCACGACACGCGGCTGTTCGACCGCAGCCGCCTCGCGCAGGCCGGTGCCGCGCTGTTGCTCGCCCCCGGCGCGGTTCAGATCTTCTACGGCGACGAAACCGCGCGCCCGCCCGGCCCGGCACCGGCGTCCGACCCACAGCAGGCCACCCGCTCCGACATGAACTGGGCCACGCCCGACACCGCGCAGCTCGCGCACTGGCGCCGCCTCGGCAGCTTCCGCGCGCGCCATGTCGCGCTGGCACGCGGCGTGCATCGGCAACTGTCGGCCAGCCCCTACGTCTTCAGCCGCGTCGATGCGCAGAGCGGCGATGCGGTCGTCGTCGCGATGGCGGTCGACGGCACCGTCACGCTGCCGCTGGGCGCCACCTTCGGCAACGGCGAGGCGCTGCGAGACGCGTACAGCGGCCAGCGCGTCGAGGTGGTCGACGGCCGGGTCACGCTCGCCGCCACCGGCTACGTCCTGCTCGAACGCGCTCCCGCGGCCACGCTGGCCGCCTCCCCTGTCTCTGGTGCAGTCCCCCGTCCATGACCATCGACCTCAGCTCCCGCGCCACGCCCTTCACCGACCTGCGGCTGCTGGCCGACATCGGCGCGACCTACGCCCGCTTCTGCATCGAGCCGGCACCCGGCCAGTTCGAGCACGTGGCGGTGTTGCCGTGCAGCGAGCACGCCGGCATCACCGAGGTGATCCAGGCCTACCTCGCGACGGTGCCCGAGCTCACGCCGCGCCACGGCGCCGTGTCGATCGCCAACCCGATCCAGGGCGACCAGGTGCGCATGACCAACCGCGACTGGGCGTTCTCCATCAAGGAGGTGCAGCAGCAGCTGAAGCTGTCGACGCTGCTGGTCGTCAACAACTTCACCGCGCTGGCGATGGCGATTCCCGGCGTCGGTCCGCACGGCCGGCTGCAGGTGGGCGGCGGTGCGCCGCAGGCCAACGGCGTGATCGGGCTGCTCGGCCCGGGCACCGGGCTCGGCGTGTCGGGGTTGATCCCGTCCGGCGACCGCTGGACCACGCTCGCCACCGAAGGCGGCCACGTCAACTTCGCGCCCAGCGACGAGCGCGAGATGCGCGTGCTGCAGCATGCCTGGAAGAGCATGTCGCGGGTGTCGGCCGAGCGGCTGATCTCGGGGCCGGGCATCGAGCTGATCCACCAGGCCCTGCACCCGGCGGCGGGCGGCGCGCGCGAGCTGACGACCGCCGAGATCGTGCAGCGCGCGCTGCAGCACGACGCCGCCTGCTTGGAGACGCTGGAGGTGTTCAGCGGGATGCTGGGCTCGATGGCCTCGGACGTGGCGCTGACGCTCGGCGCCACCGGCGGCATGTATGTCGGCGGCGGCATCGTGCCGCGGCTCGGGCCGCTGTTCGCGCAGGCGGTCTTCCGCGAGCGCTTCGAAGCCAAGGGCCGCATGAGCGACTACGTGGCGCGCATCCCGACCTACCTGCTGACGGCCGAGAACCTGGCGTTCCAGGGCGTCTCGACGCTGCTGTCCGACCACGTGCCGGACGCCGACGGCAGCCACCCGCTGCTCGAACGCGTAAGGGCCTCGGTGACGACGCTGTCGCCGGCCGAGCGGCGGGTCGCGAACTTCGTGCTCGACAACCCGCGCACCGCGCTGAACGACCCGATCGCGCTGATCGCGCAAGGCGCCGAGGTGAGCCAGCCGACGGTGATCCGCTTCTGCCGCTCGCTCGGTTTCCAGGGGCTGGCGGATTTCAAGCTGAAGCTCGGCTCGGGACTGACCGGCACGCTGCCGGTGCAGCGCACGCAGGTGCGGCGCCAGGACGGCACCGCCGACCTGTGCGCCAAGGTGCTGGACAACACGATCTCGGCCATCGTGCAGTTCCGCGAGGCCTTGAACGTGGACGCGGTGGATCGCGCGATCTCGCTGCTGCGCGAGGCGCGGCGCGTCGAGTTCTACGCGATGGGCAACTCGGCGATCGTCGCGCTGGATGCGCAGCACAAGCTGTTCCGCTTCCGGATCTCGTCGGTCG